>JAZUMM010000017.1:0-10337 GCA_045603625.1 Acutalibacteraceae bacterium
TTCTTAGGAGGAATTTATGTTTAAAAGAACATTATCGATTTTTTTGAGCATGCTTATGTTAATAAGCTGTTGCGGTGTAACCTCAATGGCCGCAGATACAGAGTATCCTGCAAACAGTTTGTTTGCAATAAACTCTTCTCCGGTAAAGGATGGTATGCTCCGTTATACTATTAATATAACTGCTCAACAAAATAATATTGCCGGTGCGGTTATTCTGGTTGAATATGACAGTAATGTTTTAAGACCTGTATTAGGCTGCGGACCTGTAACAACAGAAACTGCAAATTCCGGTACAGTAAAAAACTTTGAGGGTGAATATGTTCACGGTGTTACTGAGGATAACAGTAATATGTATTCTATTGCATATGTGAATACAACTGCTCAATCTACCGGTACATCTGCAAAAGCCTTCTTCAATATGATTTTCGAGGTTGTTGATGACTCCCGTCCGTTAACGGATGTTCGTTTTTACTGTGCTGAATATTATTCAACAAGCGAGAGCGAAAAGAATATTACAAAGCAACAGCTTATCAAAGAATATGTAAATATTGCAACTCTTGAGTCACCTAAAATGGGTACAATTACTCCTTCGGCTGATGGTTTTACACTTACCTGGCATCCTGTAATGGGTGCAGACGGTTATGCAATTTACCGCAGTACACCGGAGCAGGGCAGAACGTTTATTGCTGAGACAGTAGGCAGAGACAGTACAACGTATACTGATTCAGGTCTTAAAAGCGGTGTAAACTATACCTATACTATAACTGCAATAAATGATTCAGGCGAAAGCTCTTATGATTCAAACGGTCTTTCAGCGAAGTTTATTGCAAAGCCTGAAATTGAATATGTTAAAAACGTTGACGGTGGCGTTGAAATACGTTGGAATGCTTGCGAAGGTGCGGTGAATTATTACATTATGCGCCGAGAAGCAGGCAAAACCGATTGGGAAAAGATTGCCATAAGAAGTGCAAATCTTGACACATTTTATAAAGATAGAAACGTTGTTGACGGAGTTGAATATGAGTATGATATAAACTCTGCAACAGATTTATATGAAAGTGTTACAAATTCTCAGGGTGAAAAAATTATTTATGTTAAAACGCCTGAGCTTTTAAGTGTTTCTAATACCTTTAGCGGTATTGAGCTTAAATGGTCTGCTCATCCCAAGGCAACCAGCTACGTTATTTACAGACGAGTTATTGGTGTTGATGATACACTTATTCGTTACAGAGAGCTTAACGCAACATCATTTGTAGATACGCAGGTTGAACCGGGTTCAACATACACTTATTCTATAATGGTTGTTACAAACAGTGGTAACAGTGCATATAACACAATAGGTCACACAATTACACGTGTGCCGGCAACAGATGTAACATCCCTTGTTCTCAATGCCAATTCAATAACTGTTGAATGGGCGAAGGTTGATGGTGTTGACGGATATGTTGTTTACCGTAAGCCCGTGTCTTCAGATACATGGCAGAAGGTTGGTACAGTAAAAGGTGACACCACTTCAATTGAAGATACAGGTGCAACAAGTGGTACTCAATACGTTTATGCAGTAGCTCCTGTTAAAAGTAATTCTGAAGGTGTAAAAAATCCTTCTCAGGTTATTTATTACATTGCTTCTCCTCAAAAAGTGAATGCAACTAACGAGGTTGACGGTATTCTCGTTTCATGGGAAAGAGTTGGCGGTGCAACATCATACCTTGTTTTTAAAGACGATGGTTCAGGTGTTTTGTATTCGCTCGGCAGTGTAGAGGGTAATTCAAATCTCTCATTTTTAGATACTTCAGTTAATCACGGTAGTTCATATACTTATACAGTTGTTGCAGTAAATAACGTTATGGGTGAGAGTAAGGAAAGTGAAACATCCAATACGCTTATTCGTTGGGATGAGGTTGTTTATGCGACTCCGTCTCTTGCAGATGGCGGTATCCACGTTGAGTGGGATGATAGTGTAAATGCACAAAGCTATATTGTTTACAGAACATCAGGTGAAGGTTGGGTGCCTGTTGCTGAAGTAACAGATTCTCATTACCTTGATGAAGATGTTATCAGCGATAAAGAATACTCTTATGCAATAGGTCTTGTAGTAAGCGGTAGTATAAGTGTTGTTCATAAGCCTGTTGATATGCAAATCAGGTATATCGCTCCTGCAAACAACATCACAACCGTTAACGGTTCAAATTATACAAAGGTATCATGGAATGCTGTTGACGGTGCACAGAAATATTATCTTTATAAATCAACAACTGAAGATGGTGTTTATGAGCAAATAGGTGTGTTTGACAGTAATGTTTTAAGCTATGTAGATACAAACATTTCTGCGGGCAAAACATATTATTATTCAGTACGTTGCTATAACGGTACGGTAATGAGTGTATATTCCGATGCTAAACGAAATGTGTTTTTGGAATATCCTAAAATCAAAAGCGTTGTGAATGTATACGAAGGGCAGACATTTACCTGGAATGCAGTTGCAGGTGCAACAAGCTACAGGGTATACGTTAAAATTTACGGTGAAAAGTATTATACATATCTTACTACCGTAGATGCCAAAACACTTTCTTACACAAATACACTTCCTGTTAATGGAAAGATAATGTGTTATACAGTTAAAGCAATGAATGGTGACAGTGCAAGTGCTTACGTTGCAAAATGTATGACTTATGTGCAGGCACCAAAAATTGCAATGTCTAACTCGCCAAGCGGAGTTTACCTTAAATGGGATAAAAACGATTGTGCAGTAGGTTACTGGGTGTACAGAAAAACTCCAAGTGCAAAATACTGGACACGTATTGCCTGTGTAACAACTCTTTATTATACAGATACAAAGGTTAAAAGCGGAACAGATTACCTTTATACCGTAAAAACATATTCAAAGAGCAAAATACTTTCCGGTTGTAATATGGATGGTTGGCCGATTAAGCATCTGGCAACACCGAAAATTACATCTGTTGTAAACGGATATGGGGCAGTAACTTGCTTCTGGCAAACGGTTCCGGGTGCAAAAAGCTATAATGTTTACCGTAAGGCAAACAATGCAACCTCATGGACATATATTGGTAATTCAACCACATATTTCTTCAGAGACGCAGATGTTAAGAGCCTTTCAACTTACACATATACAGTGAGGGCAGTAAACGGTAGTAATGTTTCCAGCTTTAATTATACAGGTAAATCTGTTAAGTATATAACAGCACCAACAATTACAATTTCCAATTCCACCTCAGGTGTATACCTTTCATGGAACAGAATTTCAGGTGCAAGCAGTTATTATATTTACAGAAAAGCAGGTAATGCAAAATCCTGGACAAAAATAACTACAGTTACAGGCTCTTCTTACCTGGATACAAACGTTAAAGCCGGTGTAACATATGTTTATACAATAAAAGCATATGGTTCAAAAACACTTTCCGGTTATAATTCATACGGTTGGAAAACTATATATATTAATACTCCTAAGCTTGTTTCAGCCTTGAGCTACCCCGATGGTGTTCAGCTTAAATGGCAAAAGGTTCCTGTTGCTACGTGGTATGCAGTATACAGAAAAGCAGAGGGTGACAGGTCCTGGACTCTTATTGGCAGAACAACAGGTAACGGCAAGGTTACTTATAAGGATAAAGCTACACAAAAAGGTGTAACGTACACATATACAGTAAGAGCTTGTTACGGTAATTATAAGAGCTGGTTCCAACCTGGAATTTCTTGCGAAGTAAACTACTAAAACAAAAAGACTGATGTCATTGACATCAGTCTTTTGCTTATTTAAGGTAATTGAAAATACTTTCGATTGAATTATCTTTTATATCAATATAACAGTTTTCAGGAATACGCATATTCTCCAAATAGTGAGCATCTGAATCTGAAATGATTTTCAAATTGTTCAGATGAGGATGCTTTGCTTTTAGCTCTTGCTCCTTTGAAATATCAAATATCTCTGCACAGGAAAAGCCAAAATCAGCATCAATGGTACCAAGGTTTGAAATTATGCTGAATGATGAACGGTCAATGTGAGCAGGGTAGCATATACCATTAAATTCCGTTACCTTTGCCACTACTTTTGCACAACTGATACTGCTTGCAGTTATAAGAAGCTTTTCTTCGTTACCGATGACTTCATCATTTTCGTTCATAAGCAATTGCTCGCCAAAAACAGAAGGTTTGTTTTTTACCGGTGGTAAAGTATTGTATACATAGTCAGAAAAGTGTAATGCACTTTCAAGGTCCGGGAATAAGCAAACAACGTGAACCTCTTCAGATGTGCATAATTCCATTCCGGGAATAACGGTAATTCCTAATTCTTTTCCGACCTTAATAAGGGCTTCACAATTTCCGCAAGTATTGTGGTCAGTTAATGCAATGGCATCGTAACCCATTATTTTTGCCATATTGCCGATATTTTGCGGGGTCATATCCTTATCACCGCAGGGGCTCAGGCAAGAATGTATGTGAAAATCGTATGCAATTTTCATATTATATCAGAAATTTCAGAAGCAAGAGTGTAAGAATTTTTACTTGTTGTGAGAATAATAACCTCTTGTTCTTCTGCTCTCTTTTTAGCATCTTCATCTAGTGCGGCATTTTCTGTAAGTATTATACAGGAAATATCTGCAAGCACCGCAACACCGATGGAGTTTACGTTGCCCATAACCGTGAGCCATATGTTGCCCGGCTCTGCTCTTGACATTACCCAGCTTAAAAGGTCACCGCAGTAGCAGCCATCAATTTCCTTCTCGTTTGCAAGCTTTTCTCCGCAAAGATAGGTTAAGTTGAGCTTTTGTTGTAATTCGTTAACTGTCATATAATCAATCTTCTTTCTTTTCTCTGAAAGGTGCAGGGATAATTGAGCTTAAATTATCAGAATTACTTAAATCCTGTAATTCTTCCTTCGCACGGAAAACGCAATCCTGTGCACTTGCAAAACCGCGCACAACATCTTCTGCTAATGCTTTACAGCTTGGTGCACCGCATGTACCGCAATCAAGACCGGGAAAGATTTTAAGAAGTTCTTTCATTTCGTTCATTCTGCTCATAGCTTCTGCTAAATTATCTGCAAGCTTCATAACGTCATCGCAAGGCTCAATAGGTGTTTTGCAGAATAAATAATCAGGTACTTCTTTTTTTGGCAGCTTGTTGCAAGCAATAGGGCTGTATTTGCGAAGCTTAATAAGTCTTGTTTTGGCAATAAACGGATTTTCTGCGGTAAGCGCACCGCCAACGCAGCCGCCTTGACAAGCGTTAAGCTCAATAAAATCAATTGTGTCAAGGTTACCGCGTTCAACCTCTTCAAGTATTTTCATACAGTTTTCAATGCCGTCTGCAGAAAGTGCATTGTCGTTAAGTGTGCCGGAGGCTTCACCGCCACTTGTTGCCCAGCTTATACCTATAACGCCTGATTCATGCATTGCTTTAAGCTCTTCTGTTTCATCCATATGCTCCATAGCCTTTAAAAGGGCAGGGTATATGTCTTTGATTGAAACGGCACAGTCTATATTGGATTTTTCAACGCCTATGGGTTGCTTGAAGGATGTAATTTTAGCAGGGCACGGCGTTATAAAGAAAATACCGATTTCTTCAGGCTTATAGCCTGTTTTTTGTACTGCCTTTTCACGCGCAATACGACCTGCTTCTTCAACAGGTGCATTTATAAGAAGCATGTTTTCAATAAGCTCAGGAAAACAAACTCTTATAAGTCGTACTATTGCAGGGCAAGCAGAAGAAATTACAGGCTTAACAGGATTCTGAGTTTCCATAAAAATGCGTGTAGCCTCAGAAATTAATTCGGCAGCCTTTGATACTTCAAAAACTGAGTCAAAGCCCAATTTGGGCAAAGCATTAAGAATAATATTTACGTCATCAAGATTATTGAATTGACCGTAAAGTGCAGGAGCAGGCAGAGCAACTGTATATTTATAGTTTTTGATTTGCTCCAGAGAATCGCTGCTTGCAATTTTCGCATGATGCGGGCAAACTCTTATACATTCACCGCAGTCAATACAACGCTCTTTAACTATATGTGCTTTACCTTCTCTAACGCGTATAGCTTGTGTAGGACAACGTTTTATACAGTTTGTACAGCCGCGACATTTGTCTTTATCAAGTCGCACAGAGTGGAAGTATTTTTCCATAGGTAATCCTTTCCTGATGTGTATCAAAGATTATTGAGGGAAAATTTTAAGACGGATTGTCGTACCTTTTCCTACTTCTGATTCAATAATCATTTCATCAGTATATTTTTTTATGTTAGGTAAACCCATACCTGCTCCAAAGCCTAATTGACGTACATTTTCAGGAGCAGTTGAGTATCCTTCTTGCATTGCAAGAGCAATATCCGGTATACCGGGACCTTGGTCAGCAAGAGTTATGGAGATGCATTCAGGTGTTATTTCAGCATCAATTACACCGCCGCCACCATGAATAACCATATTGATTTCGCCTTCGTAAACGGCAATGGCAACGTTTCTTGTGAGTGATGCACTGAAGCCTATTTCTTTAAGTGCTTTTTTTATTTTACCGGATGCTTCTCCTGCGCAAGTAAAGTCAGTTCCACTTACGTCGTAATGTAATCTGAGAGGCTCCATTATATTCCGCTGCCTCCTTTAAGGCCGTTTTTGTATAAAAGACCGCAAGCGGTGAACATTTCAAGACGTGTGCCCAGAAGAACAATATCACGTTCCTCAGCAAGCTCAATCATATCAATGTCGGGGTGTTTGCCTCTTACAAAAACGATGCATTTCATATCCATCATTTCTGCAGTTCTTACAACCTGTGGATTAACAAGACCTGAAAGAAGAACAGCTTGCTCTTTAACGTATGCAAGCACGTCGCTCATCATATCGCTGCCACAAGCGGTAAAAACTTCATTTTCAAGAAATTCCTCGCCACAGATAAGCTCTGCATCAAGAATTGCTTTAATTTCACTTATTTTCATAAATTTACCTCCCGGTAATATATATACAGTTTAATTTTATCATATAGGAGAAAAAATTGCTACATCAAACTTATTTTGAAAAGCAAAAAATTTGATATTTAGAAATGAAAAACAGAGAAAAATTCCCTCTCGTTTTGTGCAATACAGAAAAATGTTAAAAAAATGTCAAAAAAACAGAAAAAGTCGTTTTTTGGTATAGACAAAGAGCAAATTTCTGTGTTATAATTTGTGATATATGTGTGAAATATTATTGTATATATGCACGTATTAGGCTTTATGCCGTTTAAGTTAATTTTTTGCCTTGTGGCAAATATCATATTTTCTGAATGGAGGAAATTTGAATGGTCAAAAAAATCAGCACAATACCCTTCAAAGGCACTGCTGAACAAAAGGCACAGCTCGATGCAGTTATTGCAAGTTGTAATGGCGACAAGAGTCAGCTTATGCATGTAATGCAGGAAGCACAGGGTATTTATGGCTATCTTCCACGTGAAGTGCAAGTTATGATTGCGGAAGGAATGGATGTGCCGCTTGAAAAGGTTTACGGTGTTGCAACATTCTACGCACAGTTCTCACTTTCACCAAAAGGTGAGTACGACATTTCTGTTTGCCTTGGTACTGCTTGCTACGTAAAAGGCCCACAGCAGCTTACAGACAAAATTTCAGAGATACTCGGCATCGCTCCCGGCGAATGCACACAAGACGGTAAATTTTCTCTTGAAGAATGCCGTTGTATCGGTGCCTGCGGTCTTGCTCCTGTTTTCACAATCAATGGTGAAGTTTACGGTAAGGTTACTGCAGATGATGTTCCGGGCATCCTTGCAAAGTATATGGATAACTAAGCGTTATGCGCGAATTATCACTTAATGTTCTCGACATTGCCCAGAATTCTATTGCGGCAGGCGCTTCGCTTACGCGAATAGTCGTTAAAGAAGATACTGTGAAGAAAGAACTTCTTATAGGTATCTACGATAATGGCAAGGGTATGACAGAGGAGCAGGTCAAAAATGTTCAGGACCCGTTTTACACCACACGCACAACAAGAAAGGTCGGTATGGGAATACCACTTTTCAAAATGGCGGCAGAACAAACCGGTGGAAGCTTTACAATCACTTCACGGGTTGGTATCGGAACAAATGTGGAAGCGGTTTTTAAAACTGACAGTATTGACTTTACTCCTGTTGGCGATATGGAATCTACAATTTCAACAATAGTTTCCATGAACGAGGACAAAGATTTCATCTATATCCGTTCCGTCGATGATAGAGAATTTGAGTTTTCATCAGCTCAGATTAAAAATATTCTTGAAGGTGTTCCTTTAAATGAACCGTCAGTTATGATGTGGATTGAAGAGCATCTCAGGGAACAAACGGAAGAATTGTTTAATAATTAGTGAAAGGAAATAATATTATGAAATCAATTGAAGAGTTACTTGCTATAAAAGAAAAAGCACAGGCTCAGATTGCTGCTCGTGATGCAGATGGTAATGATGGTATCAGAGTTGTTGTTGGTATGGCAACTTGCGGTATTGCAGCAGGTGCACGTCCTGTCCTCAAGGCTCTTACAGAGGAAATTGAAAAAAGAAATGTTAGAAATGTAAGCGTTACCCAGACCGGTTGCATCGGTATGTGCCAGTATGAACCAATCGTAGAAGTTTATGCTCCGGGCAAAGAAAAGGTAACTTACGTTCAAATGACAGCAGAAAAAGCAGTTAAGATTGTTGCTAATCACCTTGTAAATGGTGAAGTTGTTACAGAATATACTGTAGGCGCTGTTACTGAATAAGGAGGAAAGTGAAAATGTATCGTTCTCATGTACTTGTCTGCGGCGGTACCGGTTGTACTTCCAGCCACAGCGGCGAGATTATTGATGCTTTAAATGCAAAGATTACTGAATTAGGTCTCAGTGAAGAAATTCAGGTTGTCAGAACAGGTTGTTTTGGTCTTTGTGCTTTAGGCCCTATCATGATTGTATATCCTGAAGGTTGCTTCTATAGTGAGGTTAAAGTTGAAGATATTCCTGAAATTGTAGAAGAACACCTTCTTAAAGGTCGTATTGTTAAAAGACTTCTTTATTCTGAAACAGTTGAACAGGATAAGGTTAAGCCATTAAACGAAACAAACTTTTATAAAAAGCAGCATCGTGTCGCTCTTCGTAACTGTGGTGTTATTGATCCTGAAAATATTGAAGAGTACATCGCTTATGATGGTTACAGAGCTCTTGCAAAAGCTCTTACAGAAATGACTCCTGAAGAGGTTATTCAGACAGTTATCGATTCCGGCTTGCGCGGCAGAGGCGGCGGTGGTTTCCCAACAGGCCGTAAATGGAGCTTTACAGCTGCAAACAAGGCAGACCAGAAATATGTTGTATGTAACGCTGACGAAGGTGACCCGGGTGCATTTATGGACCGTTCAGTTCTTGAAGGTGACCCACACTGTATCGTAGAAGCAATGACAATCTGCGGTTATGCAACAGGCGCAACAGAAGGTTATGTTTATGTTCGTGCAGAATATCCGATTGCTGTTCAACGTTTACAGAAGGCTATTGATGATGCTCGTGAAATGGGTCTTCTCGGTAAGAACATTTTCGGCTCAGGCTTTGACTTTGACTTGTTTATCCGTCTCGGTGCAGGTGCTTTCGTTTGTGGTGAAGAAACTGCTCTTATGACTTCTATTGAAGGTAACCGTGGTGAACCTCGTCCACGTCCGCCGTATCCTGCAGTTAAAGGTCTTTTCGGCAAACCAACAACAGAAAATAACGTTGAAACATTTGCTAACATTCCTCAGATTATTCTTAATGGTGCTGAGTTCTTCAATTCAATGGGTACACAAACAAGTAAGGGTACAAAGGTATTCGCTCTTGGTGGTAAAATCAACAACACAAGTCTTGTTGAAGTTCCGATGGGTACTACACTTCGTGAGATTATTGAAGATATCGGTGGCGGTATTCCGAACGGTAAAAAGTTTAAGGCTGCTCAGACAGGTGGTCCTTCAGGCGGATGTCTTCCTGCAGACCTTCTTGATATTGAAATCGACTATGTTAACCTTGTAGCAAAAGGTGCTATGATGGGTTCAGGCGGTCTTATCGTTATGGACGAAGACGACTGTATGGTTGACATTGCAAAATTCTTCCTTAAGTTTACTGTTGATGAATCATGTGGTAAATGTACTCCTTGCCGTGTAGGTACAAGAAGACTTCTTGAAATCCTTGAAAAAATTACAAGCGGTAAAGGTACAATGGAAGACCTTGACAGAATGGAGAAGCTTTGCCATTACATCAAGGAAAATTCTCTTTGCGGTCTCGGCCAGACAGCTCCCAACCCCGTTCTTTCAACATACAGATTCTTCAAGGATGAATATGTTGCTCACGTTGTTGACAAGAAGTGTCCTGCAGGTGTATG
>JAZUMM010000018.1:0-13433 GCA_045603625.1 Acutalibacteraceae bacterium
TGCCATCAATAAACGGGTGGATACCCTCGAATTCAAGATGGAACAAAGCTATACGCTCGATGTCGGACATAATTGATTTTCGTTCCTCATTTTTTGTGAGGAGCTCAGCCATTTTAGGCTCAATCATATATGGTTGAACGGGAATTGTATAAGCACCCATAATGCGAACAGGTATTCTGCGGTAGGCGCCTTTATCTTCAGGTCTGTTCATAAGAACGAGGCTATGGATATTTTTTATTACATACTCGGAAAAATCAATATCTTTGGTTGCGATTTCCTGAACGTACAAAAACGCATCTCTGTGCCCCACAGCTTCAAGATGGTCCTTCATTGGTTTTTGATCTATGGTGATCCCTTCAAGAACCATTGCAGTTTCTTTTAGTGTAAGAGTGTTGCCCTCTATGGCATTTGAATTGTAGGTGAATTCAACCATAAATTCTTCACGAAGTCGCTCAACCTCACCTGCTGTTAGCGGTCTCAACTCAGAGAGCTTTTGTTTTTTAGCCTCGATTTCTGCATAAGGATTAGCATTGGAAAATCTGCCATCAACAGGCTTTTGAGCATCCGCAGGAATCATATACAGATTACCTTTTCGGATAACACCCGGGATTTTGCCCTCTGCACAAAGCACACGTATTCTGCGGGCAGAAATCCCCCATTTCTCAGCCATCTGAGATACTTTTAAGTATTCCATAACATCACCTCTGTGATTATATTATTCCTATTTTAATGAAATGTTATCACATTTTAGGAATAATAGCAAGGTTTTTATTGTATTTTTCAGAGGCGCATTGTTCCGATTTCCTTAAAACTCATTTTCATGTTCCTTAAAAAAGTCATAATATGCTCTGACATTTTCAAGCTCTGTCCAATTACATTCCCTTGCAGGATATAAATCAAGATTATAAACCTTTGCACCCGGCATGGCAAGAAAAAAAGGAGAATGAGTTGAAATAATAAACTGACAACCGTAAAATCTTGCAGACTGGTGTATATACTCTGCCAACTCCTTTTGCCTTGTTGCAGAAAGTGAATTTTCAGGCTCATCTATAAGGTACAAGGCATCTCTGTCGATTCGCTCTGTGTAATATCGCATAGCAGTTTCACCGTTTGATTGCATATCTACGTTTCGCATAAGTCGGTTTTTCACAAACTGTGATTGGGTTAATTTTTTTGCATCCATGCTATCCTTCCAGTCATCATAATCTGCCATTGATTTAAGCAAATGACTACTATACTTTCTGTCAAGATATTCATCAAAAAGCTCATTTCTGCGAAAATCTATACCATCATTCAAATAGCGAATATTAAGTAAATAATCAGTAACATCATCACTAGTAAGAATCTGACTGCTCTCAGGTATAGGCTTTGCATCCAAACGACAAAGCTTTATGTAATCTTTAAAAAACGCACTACCGCTGAATACAGAACGACGTATTACACCCGTAAGCTCTGCAAGAATGTTGAGTAAGGTTGTTTTGCCGGATCCGTTACCGCCATAAAAAACGGTTATAGGAGCAAAATCAATTCTACCAAGACCCTTATCAGGAAATATTTTAAACGGATAAACACCGTTATAGCAAGTTCTTACCAAATCTCTGATAAAAATTATTTCATCACTTTCCGAAGCTAAATTCAAAGATTTTACGTACATTCTATTCACACCTTTATTTAATAATTATTAAATTGAATATATTGTAGCATATCTATTGGGATATTAATGGTACTTAGCAAAATGTCGCCCTTGTTTTTATCGGTAAACGGTGGTAAAATTGCAATTGATAAAATATATAAATACGGTTTACGCTTTTCTTAAGCTACGAAATGAGGCGATTTTTTGAAATACAATCTTGTTGTTGCAGGCGGAGGACTAAGCGGTGTTGCGGCTGCGGTAAGTGCTGCACGTGACGGTCTCAGCGTTTTACTTGTTGAAAAGCACGGTTGCCTTGGCGGTGCAATTGCCAATAATCTGGTATATCCGTTTATGCCATATTGGACCAAGCCCTACTGGGATAAAAACACTCAAAGAAATTATCTTTCACAAGGCATTTTCAAAGAAATAAAAGAGCGTCATGATAAATACGTCAGTGATTGTAAAGACCACGAGTTTAACTCTGAATACTTTAAAATTGTTCTTGATGATATGACAATTGAGGCAGGAGTTGATGTTCTTTTTCACGGTGTTGTTTATGATATAAAAACAAACGACAGAACAATAACAGCAATTGACATTACTGCCAAGGGGCAAAAAATAACCGTTGAGGCAGATTTTTTTATTGATGCAACCGGTGATGGCGAGCTCTTTTACCTTGCAGGATGCGATTACCAATTAGGTCGCCAAAGTGACAACCTTTGCCAACCAATGACAACTTGCTTCCGTATGAGCGGTGTTGACCTTGACCTTTTTACGGAAGAAAGACCTCGCTTGCAGGAGCTATATAAAGAAAAGCAGGCAAATGGAGAAATTACAAATCCAAGGGAAAATATACTGGTTTTCTTTGGTGTAGGTGAAGATGTTTTGCATTTTAACTCAACACGTGTTATAAAGCTTGACCCTACAAATCCTTTTGATGTAAGTAAAGCCGAGGTTATTGCCCGAAAGCAGATACACGAGCTCATTGCTTTTCTAAAGGAAAACTCAAACGCTTTTCACGAAAGTGCATTGATATCAATAGCTATTGATATAGGCATCAGAGAGAGCAGAAAGCTTAAAGGCGTACATATTCTTACAAGCGATGAAATTATAAGCTGTACCCGTTTTTCTGATTCAATTGCCCTTGGTAATTATGATATTGACATTCACAACCCTTCAGGCACGGGAACAAGCCACAGATTTTTTGGGGATGGCGAATTTTATACAATTCCATACCGTTCACTTCTTCCGAAGGAATATAACAATTTGCTTGTTGCAGGTCGTTGCCTTTCCGCAACTCATGAAGCGCAGGCCTCAGTCAGAATAATGCCTATTTGTTGTTGCCTTGGTGAAGCCGCAGGCACCGCAGTTGCCATAGCACACAAAACAAAAACAGACTTACATACTGTCAACGTCAAGGCTTTGCAACAAAAGTTAAAAGAAAATGGTGCTGTACTGTAAATATTAAGAATAACTTAAATACAAAACCGTCTCCTTCCCGCTGTTAATTTATAAGCAGGAGATGGTTACTTTTTTGTTTTGCAAATTATTGACCGATTAATATAATTATATTATACTTTTTCAGAGGTGATTTTTTTGAATATAGAATTAATAGGCTCACCAAAGGTTGTTATGACAAATACTGAAAGTCACCACGCATATTTTGCCTGGCCGACCATTGCAAAGCTCCAAAACGGAAAAATTTGCGTTGGAGCTTCAGGTTACAGAGTAGAGCATATCTGCCCTTTTGGTAAAGGTGTGCTCGCCTTCAGTGATGACAACGGTGAAACATACAGTAAGCCTGTTCCTGTTATTGATACTGTTCTTGATGACAGAGATGTAGGGTTGACAGTTTTTGGTGAAAGCGGTCTTATTGCCACATCATTCAATAACACTCTGAAATTTCAAAGAGAGAATATGCCTCAGACACAAGAGTGCGTTGACTATATAAATTCTGTATCTGCAGAGGATGAACAGGAAGCCCTTGGTATAAACTTCAGAATAAGTAAGGATTGTGGCAAAACCTTCGGTAAAATATATAAATCCCCTGTTTCATCACCACACGGACCTGTTGTGCTTAACGACGGTACTGTTTTGTGGGTAGGCAGAAGACTTGGTGTGCATAATCACATTGAGGCACATACGGTAAATACAGAAACCGGTGAAATGACCTTACGAGGCGAATTGGGCATATATAAATCCGATGAATTTAAAGATATTTATTTTTATGAGCCTGATGCCATTCAGCTTGAAGACGGAAAAATAATATGTCACTTACGTGCTGAAAATGAAGATGAATCATTGTTCTCGCTTTACCAATCAATTTCCCTTGATAACGGCGTAACCTGGACAAAGCCTGTTCAGATAAATCGCGATGACAGCGGTGCACCCGCTCACCTTTTTATGCATTCTTCCGGTGTGCTGATTTGTACCTTTTCACACAGAGCAAGACCGTACGGCATATGGGCAATATTCAGCGAAGACGGTGGCAAAACATGGAGCGACGAAAGCATTATTTTTGAAGGTAAAGATAGCGACGATCTGGGATACCCTTCTACAATTGAATTAGACGACGGCAGTATGATTACCGCTTTCTATACGAAAGAAAACGACTATGTTCCCGCTGTTATAATGCAACAAAAATGGTCTATTGAAAAATAATAAAGCCAATTTTAACACTCTAAAAACAACATATAAAAATATCACAAAAACCGAGGTCAACGACCTCGGTTTTTCAATTATGGTATGTTTAAAGAAAACCAGATTTAAGAAGCTTCACATTTTAATTATTTTCTTTTTTGATTTAACAGAATTATTGAAACATCTATAAATATATGCTATCATAAAGACATATTATTGAAAGCAGGTAACCTTTATGAATTATCTTAAATATGTCAACATAAAACAAGGTTCACAATCCTTGCACAGATTTTCACAGGGTAACACCTTGCCGCTTATACAAAGGCCTTTCGGCTTTGCGGCATTCAGCTTACAGACAGAAACCTCAAGAGGTAGCTGGTACTATCATCCGGGTGACCGTTCTGTTGAGGGCATACGCCTTACACGTCAACCAAGTCCGTGGATAAGTGACCACAGTGCATTTACAATGATGCCTCAGGTTGAAAATCCTTACGTAAATTTCGAAGATTGCTGGTCAGGCTACGACCCCGAAAAAGCAATTTTGCAACCACATTACCTTAAATGCTTCCTCAAACGTCCTTTTTGTGATTTTGAGCTGACACCTACCGAATACGGTGCTTGCGTTAAGCTCACCTTCCAAAAAGATTTGGAGCGTTATTTATCAATTCTGCCTGTTAAATACAATTGTGAATATGAATTTGATAAAGAAAACAATCGTCTTTACTGCTGGACAGACTGCAACCGCAGTAAAAACCATTTTGACAAAGGTACACTAAAAGGCTACTACGTTTTTCAATTTGAAGAAGATTCTGTTGATGCAGATAAAATACTTGTCGGTAACAGGGACACCTGTAATACAGAACACGCTTTACACGTTAAGGGCGAAGGCAACGGCATACACATTGCATTAAAGAAAAAAGAGGTTACTTTTACCGTTGCAACCTCTTTTATTAGCTATGAACAAGCATTAAGGAACCTTCAACACGATTCTGTATACAAAAGCTTTGATGAGCTTAAAGCTGAAAATGAATGCATCTGGAACGATTATCTTTCAAAAATTGAGATTGATGCAGATGAAAATACAATGAAAACCTTTTACAGCTGTATGTACCGCACCTTCCTCTACCCTCACAAAGCATACGAGCCTGATGAAAACGGTAATCCTATCCACTATTCACCAAGTGCCGACAAGGTTCTTCCCGGTGTAAGATACACCGACAACGGCTTCTGGGATACATACCGCACAAATTATGCCTTCTATGCTATTGTTGCTAAAGATATTCTTCCTGAAATAATTGAGGGCTATATACAAGATTACATTGATGGTGGTTGGCTACCTCGCTGGACTGCCGGAGATGCTCAGAATTGTATGCCGAGTACTGCCATTGATGCAGTAATTGCAGACGTTGCCACAAGGAACCTTATTTCTGAAGATTTACTTAAAACTGCATTTGAAGGTATGGAGCACCATGCCAACAAATCTTCTACCGTACCTGCTTACGGAAGAGAGGGCTGTGAAGAGTATCTTGAGCTCGGTTACGTTCCCTATGACAAATACAACGAAAGCGTTAACCTTACCCTTGATGCCGCATACTTTGATGACTGTATTGCAACTGTTGCCGGTATTCTTGGTTATAAGGATAAAGAAGAGAAATACCGTAAACGTGCCAAAAACTACACCAACATATTTGATAAAGAAACAGGCTTTATGCGTCCGCGTGACACAAACGGTAATTTTGACCCTGATTTTGACCCTATCAGCTGGGGCAAGCACTACACAGAAGCATCTGCATGGCAGACAAGCTTTGCAGTTCAACACGATATTGAAGGTCTCGCAGAGCTTTACGGCGGTAAAGAAGGACTTATAAAAAAGCTTGATGAATTTTTCAACACTCCTGCAGAATACAGAGTTGGCGGTTACAACTACGAAATTCACGAAATGACAGAAATGGCAGCTTGTGACTGGGGTCAATGTGCAATTTCAAACCAGCCAAGCTTCCATATTCCGTTTATTTATACGTATCTCGGTGAGCCTCAAAAGGCTGAATACTGGCTCAAACGAATTTGTGATGAAGGCTTTTCATGGAAGGATGACGGGTTCCCCGGCGACGAAGACAATGGCTCAACTGCTGCCTGGTATATTTTCAGTTGCCTCGGCATTTACCCTATCACTCCCGGCAAGCCGATTTATACAAACAACAAGCCTATGGTCAGCAATATACGTATTCTCGGCAAAAAGGTTGATTTTTCAAAACACGGCAACATTGTTACATACAACGAAATTATGAATCAAATTGAAGAATAAGAGGTAATTTTATATGCATAAAAAACTTGCACCTACTCCTCCAATGGGATGGAACAGCTGGGACTGCTACGGCGCTGCCGTAAACGAAGAACAACTTCTTGCTAACGCCGATTATATGGCAAAGCACCTTAAGGATTACGGTTGGGAATACGTTGTTTGTGATATTCAATGGTCTGAACCCACCGCAAACAGCTTTTATTACAACTATTTTGCTCCGCTTTGCATGGATGAATATTCACGCCTTATTCCCTCAGTTGAACGTTTTCCATCCTCCGCAAACGGAAAAGGCTTTAAGCCTATTGCAGATTATATACACTCGTTGGGTCTTAAATTCGGTATTCACATTATGAGAGGTATACCAAGACAAGCGGCTCACCAAAACACAAAAATCAAATGCGAAGGTGTTACTGCAAGAGACATTGCAAACCCTTCTAACATTTGTAAATGGAACCCTGATATGTACGGCCTTGAAACAGGAAAAAAAGGTGCACAGGAATACTACAACTCAATTTTTGAGCTCTATGCATCCTGGGATGTGGACTACATCAAATGCGATGATATTGCAAATACAGAAATGTTCCCTGACAACCCGTACTCGGCAAGAAAAGAAATTGAAATGCTCAGAAAAGCTATTGATAACTGTGGCAGAGATATGGTTCTCAGCCTTTCACCCGGCCCTGCTCCCGTTTGGGAACATGAGCACCTTGCAGCAAACGCAAACATGTGGCGTATGACAGGTGATTTCTGGGATGAATGGAGCAAGCTTCACGCAATGTTTGAACGTTGCTATACCTGGCAGGAATATGTTCAACCGGGCGCTTGGCCTGACTGTGATATGCTTCCTTTAGGCAGAATACAAATTACAGAAGAAAAGCCTGAATACAGAGACCGCTATACTCGCTTTACTCACGATGAACAGATTACAATGATGACTCTTTGGGGTATTTTCCGCTCTCCGCTTATGATGGGCGGTGAAATGCGCGATAATGATGAATTTACTCTTTCACTTCTCCAAAACAAAGAGCTTATTGATATGCTTAAATGCTCAAGTGGTGCAAAACAATTCAAACGCGAAGAAATTGACGGCAAAGGTGAAATTATATGGACCTCTAACGGCAACAACTGTAAATACGTTGCCTTGTTCAATACCGACGATAAAGAAAGAGAAATATGCTTTGATATATGTGACATCTCAATCGGTGGCGTTAAATATAGCGTATGGGATATGTGGAAACACGAAGAATATGCAGTAACTGACGGCAAATTCTCAGCCAAGGTTAATTCTCACGGTGCACGACTTTTTAAAATTACAATTAAATAAAATTAAAATACCGGACATTTTTGTTCGGTATTTTATTTGCCAATGATATTGTTTTTATTTTGTATGAATGATATAATCATTTTATATTTATCCGAAAGGCTTTTTTATATGAAAAAAATGTTATCTGCATCATTGATGTGTGCAAATTTGTTAAATATGGAAGGCTCTGTTAAAGAATTAGAGCAAGCTCAAATTGACTACTTACATATTGATATTATGGATGGCTCTTTTGTTCCTAATATTACACTTGGTTTTGACCTTATTAACGCTCTGAAGAAGGCAACAAGCATCCCTCTTGATATTCACATGATGGTAAATGAGCCCTCAAAATTCATTGACAGGTTAGCTCTTTCAAGGGATGATATTCTGTGTGTTCATTATGAATCTGAGCATCACATTCACCGAACTCTTGAAATGATTAAAAATAAAGGCTGTAAAGCCGGTCTTGCAATTAATCCGCAAACACCTGTTGAAAATATTAAGCACCTTCTTGATTACGTTGATATGCTTCTTGTAATGACGGTCTCGCCCGGATTTGCAGGACAAAAAATGTTTATTGGTGCAGAAAAGAAGGTAACCGAAGCACGCAGATTCTTAGATAATTCAGGTTATAAAAATATAGATATTGAGGTTGACGGTAATATTAACCTTGAAAACGGTAAGAAGCTTTATAACTGCGGTGCAGAAATTTTTGTGCTTGGTACAAGTGCCTTGTTTTTAAAAGATAAGAGCATTATAGATGCAGCAGAAGATTTTCGTTGCTATTTGAGGTGAAGGCATGTATAAAAATATAAATGCTACCGTTGTGGGCAGTATTAATATGGATTTAATACTGAATATGCAAAAGGTTCCTGAAATCGGCGAAAATGTTTTGGGTTCAACCTACGGCTATGCCAATGGCGGTAAAGGTGCAAACCAAGCTACTGCTTTAAGTAAGCTGGGTGCAAACGTAAAAATGATTGGTAAAGTTGCAGATGATTCAAACGGTCACAAGCTTCTTGAAAATTTAAAAAAGAACAATATTGATATAACCGGAATTGCCACAAACGGCTCACAAACAGGCCTTGCAGCAATTTTACTTGACGATAAAGGAAGAAACAGGATTATTGTTTATGAAGGCGCAAATACAGAAATAGAGCCACAAAAAGCAATTGACGCTATCCCCGAAAGCACAGACCTTTTACTCGTTCAATTTGAAACAAATGAAGATGTTGTTATAAGTTGTGTTAATCACGCCATAAAAAACAACATTACAACGGTAATAGACTGTGGTCCTGCAAAGAATTTCAAGTTAGAAAAAATGCAAGGAGCGACAATAATTTCGCCTAACGAAAGTGAAACAAAAGCACTTACAGATATTTATCCCGACACACAAGATAATATTCTTGAAGCCTGTAAAATACTCAAAAAAAGAAGTAATGCAAAATTTGTCATTTTAAAGCTTGGAGAAAGAGGCTGTGCACTATGGGACGGTAACGAACTTCAAATTTTCCCACCATACAACACAAACGTTGTTGACACAACAGCCGCAGGCGACTGCTTTACTGCGGCACTCGCTTTAGAATATATTAAAAGCGGTGATATATTCAAGGCTTGTAAAATCGGTAATAAAGCCGGTGCAATTGCCGTAAGCAGACTCGGTGCGCAAAACTCAATGCCGACCGCAGAAGAAATATTAAATACTTATCAGGAGTAAATTATGTCTATTGAAAAAGTAAAAGAATACTTCAGGCAGTTTGATATGGAAAATAAAATTCTGGAGTTTCCTGTTTCAAGTGCAACTGTTGAGCTTGCCGCACAAGCACTTAACTGTGAGCCTTGCAGAATTGCAAAAACACTATCATTTATGGTTAATGACTCACCTATTCTTATTGTTGCCGCAGGCGATGCAAAGGTAGATAACAAAAAATACAAAACCTTTTTCGGAGCAAAAGCCAAAATGCTTTCTCCTGACGAGGTAACACAAAAAATAGGACATGCTATCGGTGGTGTTTGCCCCTTTGCAATTAACGATGGCGTAAAGGTTTACCTTGACGAATCCATCAAAAGATTTTCTACTGTTTTCCCCGCTTGTGGCAGTAGCAACAGCGCTATTGAAATGACGCCTGAGGATTTAGAAAAATATTCGGACTACGTTCAATGGATTGACGTATGTAAGCTTCCTGAATAAATAATAAAAAAATGCTTATCTCTTCAGAGAGATAAGCATTTTTATTTAATTTTTGCACATAATAATTAAAAATTGTTACCGAGGTGCTTTAATTGATTGGTATATTAACCGCCATAATTTCAGGTATATTAATGAGTGTACAAGGTGTATTCAATGAAGGAGTGACAAAACAGACATCCGTTTGGGTATCATCATCCTTTGTACAATTAACCGCCTTTATTTTTTGCATTATTGCCTGGTTTTTAACTGAACGAGACAGTAGCTTTGGAAATCTTTTAAAAATAGATAACAAATATATGCTTCTTGGAGGTATATTAGGTGCACTTATTACCTACACCGTTATAAAAAGTATGTCCGGTCTTGGACCTGCACAGGCAGTTATGATTATTGTTACCGCCCAGCTTCTTGCTGCATACCTTATTGAATTATTTGGGCTTTTCGGTGTAGAAAAAGTTAATTTTCAATGGCATAAGCTCATTGGTGTTGCAATATCAATCGGCGGAATACTTTTGTTTAAATGGGAAAAATAAAAACGCATAAAAATAACACCATCGTTAAAAACGATGGTGTTTCATTTTTATCAGAATAATTCGCCGCCTGCAATTAAATCAAAGAGATAGCCGAAAAGAGCAAAGATAATTGAAACAATCATATTTGGTCTAACAACTTCCTGATTATCTTTTTCAGATGGGCCGATTGAATATTCGTATGTTTTAACATCTTCAATGCCTGTTGCAACCCAGTCGCCGTTAGCATCTTTTTCTTCTTCTACATATTTAACTTCAAGCTCATATGTACCGAAGTTACCGTCACCGTGGTCATAGTTTACAACATAATCTGTTGCATCAACTGCAAACTCACCGTTAAATGTATCGTTAACATACCATGACACAGGACGGAATCTCTTGCCTACAACGCCTTCAGCATCATCCATACCGCTACCGTAAACTGTGAATTTAACTGTTTTGTGATAGAGATATTCACCAAGAAGACCTTCAACCTTATTATTATCAACAGAGTAAACCTTTTTTGAACCAACAGCAACTCTGTGATCTGTTGCGCCACAACCTAAGTAACATGTAGCAGTTTCTGTGCCGTCTGAAGAATATGTTGCATTGTTATCTGAAACATAGTCAACAAACAAGTGAGCATTAACTACAAACTTTGCAGTAATTGAAACCTTTATATCCGGAATACCGAAATCAAAAACAAGTGTTTCATTATATGAAGCAACACCAAGACCAACCTTTGGTTGAATTGTTATAACAACTGTTCCACCATTTTTAGCAATTGTTGTTGATGTTGCAACCACATTAAATGTTGTTGATGTAGGAACAACAAACGAAACATCACTGTTACTGTTATTGGTAATTACAAATGTCTGTGCTGCAGGAGCAACATAATTTTCACAAATAGAGCCGAATGTTACTCTTGTAAGGCTCTGTGTAACATTATATTCAACCTTCTGCCATACCGGATAGAATTGAACATTATCTTTAATCTTGAATCCTGTATCTTTAAGAGCATATTCAATCTCAGGTGCATTTTCTTTCAAAGCCCAACCGATCTGAACGAAACCTGCACGTGTGAAAATAGCATCAGGTAATGTAACAGAAGCGCCGTATGTCTTGTTTGAGATTGTTTGGCTTGTACCTACACCATCTGCACCCGGAAGAAACTCTGCAGTATATTTAACTGTATCGTATCTTGCGTAGTATGTTTTTGCACCGGTTACTTTAAGTCTTCTGCCTTCTTTATAGTTAGCTGAACCGTTAGATGTTGCACTTGTACCCCATGCACTCTGTGTATGACCTTCCATTACAAAGAAAAATTCAGGGAAAGTAACGTAACCTGAAGCATCTGTTGAGAATGTTACTGTGTGATTTTCCTTGTCAAGTGTATACACTGTACCGTCAGCAGCAGTGTATGTATTGCCTGCGAGATTTAAAAGAGTATCGTTAAGCTTTGCAGTATAAGTTTCGCCGTTAAGCTTACGTGTACCACCTTTAAGTGTGATTGTGTATGTAGCAGCTGAAGCAGTTATGCAAAATATTGTTGAAAGCATTAATGCAATAAGTGCTATGGACACAATTCTTTTGAAGTTATTTTTCATGCGTACTCCTCCAAAATTAAAAGTATACTTTTACCATTGAATTATAACATATAATTTCAAAAATTCATATTATCACTTTCACCAAACATAAGGCAAAAAAACTGTGAAACTTACTATAAATTTACAAGTAACTATTAATGATTGTTCCATTGAATTATAAAACTTGAATTACTTAGGTTTTCGTGTTATTCTATTACAGTAATTTACGATATGGAGAAAGTTATGAAAATTGGTAACCTGGATATAAAAGAAAAAGCAGCCCTCGCTCCCCTTGCAGGTGTTGCAGACAGAGCATTCCGTGAGCTTTGCCGAGGATACGGAGCGGCTTACACTGTTTGTGAAATGGCAAGTGCAAAGGGAATAAGCCTTGGTGATAAAAAAAGTAAAGAATTACTTTCGATTACCGAAACGGAGCGTCCGGCAGGCTCACAGATTTTCGGCAATTCGCCTGAAACAATGGCAATTGCAGCAGAAAAAGCATTAGAATATAACCCTGATTTTATTGATATAAATATGGGATGTCCCGCACCTAAGGTTGCATCATCAGGTGGCGGTGCCTTGCTTATGAAAGACCCTGTTCTTGCAGAAAAAATTGTTAAAGCAGTTGTTGATGCCTCTTCTGTACCTATTACCGTAAAAATGCGCGCAGGCTGGGATGCAAACAATATTAATTGTGTTGAACTTGCAAGGCGTTGTGAGCAGGCAGGAGCCGCTGCAATCACCGTGCACGGACGTACAAAGGTGCAGATGTATGCACCGCCTGTTGATATTGATATTATACGACAGGTAAAAAATGCCGTATCCATACCTGTAATCGGAAACGGTGATATAACAGACGGAAAAAGTGCCGCAAGAATGCTTGAAGAAACAGGATGCGATATGGTAATGGTAGGCAGAGGTGCCTTGGGCAGACCTTGGGTATTTGCTGAAATAAATGCTTACCTTGATAACGAGGTTATTCTTCCTGAGCCTACTGTAACTCAAAAAATGTATGTTATGCTTAAGCATATTGAAAAAATATGCGAATATAAAGGCGAATACGTAGGTATAAGAGAGGCTCGCAAGCACGCTGCCTGGTACACAAAAGGAATCTTTGGTGCAGCTAATTACAGAGCACGCATAGGGCTCATAAACTCTATTGAAGAATTACAACAAATTGCCCTTGAACTTATAGAACAAAACTCCTGATTACCAATATTTATACAATGACACACTTACACCTTGTATGATAAGATGGACACATCTTTTTTC
>JAZUMM010000019.1:0-9214 GCA_045603625.1 Acutalibacteraceae bacterium
CTTCTTCACTATTCACTCTTACTTCTTCACTAAAAAAGAGGTGCAAAAGCACCTCTTTTTTCTTACCATTCCCTCATTATTTCGGGGTTTTGGAATATTTCATCAAGCTTTTTAATAAAGGGCATTACATCATTAAATGCACCTATTCTATGGTCAAACATAAGTGTAATGGGCAGAACCTTTTTCGTTCCTAAATCAACCTCACCTTTATCGTTTCTGAACGCATAATCCACATCCCTTATGCTTCCCATAGCCATTAAAAATGTTTGTGGGAATAAAAGCGGTGTGTACGTAACGTTACCGTTGAGGCCCTCGTACAACGGACCCCAGTTTGTAAGGCAAACTGAACCCTCATTAAGCTCCTCCATAAGAAGAATTGAGCCATCTCGCGGGTTACGGTAAAAATGGTCTTTTACCTTTGCAACCTTATGCTTACCTATATACCCTGTAACTGTCTGTGCTATTGTAGGCACAATTGCACCGTTGAGCATAAGCCCAACTGTTCTTTGTGCAATAACCTCAAACATAACCTTATCAATATCTGTTTTCTTAAGTCTTTCAAAAAGGTCATCTATTTGTGCAGAAAGCTCCTGTAAAGATTTATTTTCTGCCTCGTTAACCTTAAGGGGAAATGTTTCACCATTATCAAGAAGAACAGGCATTGCAACGTTTATATGTTTTTTTAATACAAGCGTACCACAGGAAGAGGTTGAGTTATATTTTATATGTGCATTAAGCTTCGGTGCTACCTTCAAGCCCTCAACAAGCACCTTCATCATAATAGTATTAAAAGAGATATGATAACCGCAAGTTTCCTTGAATTTTTGGAATTCTTCCATAAATTTTGTAAGGTCAGCTTCGTAGTTATATCCGCATGTAGGAATATTTTTTTGAGCCTTTGTAAGAATATAGCCCGAAACACGTCCCTTTAAGCTGAACGGTTTAACTGTATCCCCTTTTTCAGGTCTACCTAATGCTCCGTTTATAAATCTCTTAAAATCCATGATTATTTTTCCTTTTTATTACCTACTTTATTGAGAATACTGACAGAAATAATAATAACACCAATAACAATAAAAATACCAATCATACCGGCACCTGACATCATTAACGCTTCTTTAACATTATCAGCTACACTTGCAGCCTGCTCAGTAACTTCATTAGATGATGTTGAAACCGCTTCTTTTGCTAAATTAATTGCTTCTATTACCATATTCATAAAATCAAACCTCCATTATGAAAAGAAATTAAGAATCAAACCACCTGCAATAACAGATGCAACTTGTCCTGAAACGTTAACACCTGTTGCATGCATAAGGAGGAAGTTCTGATTATCTTCTTCAAGACCCATTTTATGAACAATTCTTGATGCCATCGGGAATGCAGAAATACCTGCCGCACCAATCATAGGATTGAACTTTTTACCTTCAGGAAGGAAGATGTTAAGTATCTTAGCAAACAATACACCGCCTGCTGTATCAAATACGAAAGCAACAAGACCCAATAAAAGAATTTTTGCTGTATCTAATGTGAGGAACTTATCATATACCATATTGAAGGCAACGGTAATACCAAGAAGAATTGTAATAAGATTTGCAAGAACCTTTTGTGCAGTTTCTGAAAGTGATTCAAGCACACCGCACTCTCTGATAAGGTTACCGAACATAAGGAAACCGATAAGAATAGCTGACTGAGGTGAAACAACGCCTGCAATTACAGTAACAACAATCGGGAAAAGGATTCTTGTTCTTTTTGAAACTGCCTTGCCCTCGTATTTCATACGGATTTTACGTTCTTTTTTTGTTGTCATAAGTTTAATTACAGGTGGCTGAATAATTGGTACAAGTGCCATATAAGAATATGCAGCAACAATAATAGCACCGTTCAACGGATTATCGCTACCTAATAATTTATCTGCAACAACAATAGATGTAGGACCGTCTGCCGCACCAATAATAGCAACTGATGATGCTTCTCTTATATCAAAGCCGAGAAGTGTTGCCATTATAAGTGTAAAGAAAATACCTGCCTGTGCCGCAGCACCAAAAAGCATAAGCTTTGGATTGGAAAGCAATGGACCGAAATCAATCATTGCACCGATACCTATAAATAAAAGTAACGGGAACAATTCGTTAGCAATACCTGCATGGTAAAGAATATAAACGGCACCTTCTTCAGATATAGCTCCGACAGTTGATGCAAGAGGAAGGTTAACAAGAATTGTACCTAACCCCATCGGTAAAAGGAGTGTTGGCTCCATTTCTTTTTTGATTGCCAAATAAATAAGTAATCCGCCAATAGCCCACATCGCTATCATTTTTGCCCAAACCATCGGGTCATTGATTTCTGTAAAGACGGAGAAAACTTCAAGAATTTTACTTAAAAATTCTTCCATAAATACCCTTCTTTCTTTTTGTTTGACTTTGTAAACTTGTTATGTTAACATTTTTTTGAGGTGATGAAATGACGAAGAATAAAAAAATAAATATTAAAGATTGTATCCTTATTTCTTTATTTTCTGCAATAATTGCAGTTTCTTCTTTTATTTACATTCCCTCGCCTGTACCCTTTACATTGCAAACACTTGCAATTTTTTGCTCTCTTACAATTCTTGGCGGTAAAAAAGGCATAATTTCAATTACCCTTTATTTGTTTTTAGGAATAATCGGTTTACCTGTTTTTTCCGGCTTTTCAGGCGGAATCGGCCACCTTGCAGGAGCTACCGGCGGATACATTACCGGTTTTTTATTACTGGGCTTGATTTACCTGGTGCTCACCTTCAAAAAAAATACCACCGTGGCTCGTCAGACCCTTGGACTGATTCTGGGACTTGTTGCTTGCTACGTTTTCGGTACAATATGGTACTGCGCTATATATCTTAACAAGCTGAGCATACAAGCCTTTTTATCTTCTTTAAGCATTTGTGTGCTTCCGTTTATAATTCCCGATGCAATAAAGCTTGCAGTTGCGGTAATTATAAACAAAAAGCTGTCACAAATAAGAAGTTGATTTTCGCTTCTCCGAAAGGAGAGCGATTTTTTTATTTTACAATACCTTCAAGGAAATTGATTTCCCTTACCTTAGTATCTCTGTCAATTCTGAATGTTTTGATTTCATGCTTTTTAATATCAAACCAGAAGCCGTTATCAAAAAGCTTAGACATAAGGTAACCCTTGGAATCATCAATACCCTTTGTTTCATAAAGTCTTATAATAAGGTCGCCTGAGCCATCCTCACAACGTTTAACTGCAGTAATCTGAACGTTATCAAGGTTAGTATAAATAAAGCAATCCTTTTGTGCAAGCTCGCCCTTATGATAGCTTTCAGGAACTGCAACCACATTATTATTGAAAATGTGTGCCTCTTTAACAACATCACTTGATTCGGCTTCACCGCCGTGAAGATAAATACCGTAAGAAAAGCGGTTAAGACCTTCATCTGTAAAGTTAAAATCTGCCGCAGGTCTGTCAGAATAATGGTCTGCAAAAATCACGTTACGAAGTGCGGTAAGTCTCAATTCTGCACCCGGACAATCATAACTGTATTTTGAGTCACTCATAACAGAAAGACCGATTCTCTTGCCATTTTTTGTAACTGTAAGATCTGCCCAGTTAAGTGCAGGCTCCTCATCACCGTCGCATGCTCTTTTTATGAAACCGCAAGGAATTTCGTATGTACTGATTTCATTCTGACCGCCAACAGGGAAAGCAAATTTAAGCATTGTGAATTTTTCTTGCCACATTGCTTTGCAGTTAACCTTAAGAGTCTTTTGACTTTTTGCAAGAATAAATTCCTGTGTAAGATATGAATCATTAAATTTATGCTTTGTGCGAATTACAGAACGCAAGGCACCGCTTTCAACACGCTCAATGCTAACAAGCTCCATAAGACCTTTTACCTTATGGAATTTAAACACCTTATGTGCCCATGTATCTGTATCTTCATCATCAATTACGGTAGGAATTGCGAGGAAATTATCGCTTGCAAAATCTTCACCTGTAACTTTATCAACAAGCTTTTTAATATAGCCTGTTTGTGCATCCAATTCAACGACAACGAACTCATTTTCCATATAGAAATCATTTTCACCGCTTAATGCTTTAGGGGCACTTGCTTCGCCATCCTTTTCAAGCCAATATGTGTTATAGCCCATTGGCGGAACCTTTGCAAGAAAAACAGTATCAAGATGGTCATCGTTAGAGCGTGATGAACGAACATTCTGGAATGTAACCTCATTACCCTCGCTATCTGTAACACTCTTTGACGGATGATATGTTGATACAGGAATTTCCACTTCATAAGAATGAGGGTTAAATACAACAACAGGTCTCGGGAAGCCGTTGTCTGCGCCTGAATAATGGCGTTCTGACTGTTTCGGGTCACTGACACCCTCTACCCAAGTGTCAATGTTTCTTGCAATTCTGAGAACTGAATTATTATATGTTTCAGATGCAATATTCAAAGCATAGCCCTGTGACTCCTTAACATCCTCGTAGCTTTCCATAATTGAACAACCGCAAAGAATATCGTGGAATTGGTTAAAGCACACCTTTTTCCATGCATCCTTATATTTTTCGGTTGACGGCTTTGAGCCTGTAACGATAGATGAAATTGTATCCCATTTTTCTGCAGCAGCAAGAGCATTTTCTGCCTTACGGTTAAGTGCTTTAACAAGAGATGTTGCACTGTAACAACCGCTTGCGTGGTGCTGAAGCTCATCCTTCCAAGTAGGAATATCAAGAAAATCGTTGTAAACATCATTGAAATAATCCTCAGGAGAAGAAAATTCCAAATCATTAAAGCCTTCTTTTTCAAGATTTGCTTTTAAATATTCAATATCTGCCTTTGTAGGACCGCCACCGTGATTACCTACGCCGTAGAACATCATCATACCGTGACCTGTTTCTTCAACGCGCTTATTGATTTCTTCAAGCTTACGGTCTATATCCTCTTTACCCTGAGCTGTGTAGCCTATTGGTGTTCTGTATGTAAGCACACGTGAACCGTCTGCACTATCCCACCAGAAAAGATTTTCAGGAATATCGCTGTTTTCTGATTTATCAGGACGTTGCATTACATATGAATACATACCTGCTTTGTTAAGAAGCTGAGGCATCATTGCATTATGACCAAATGAGTCTACGTTATAGCCTACGCTGCAAATAATACCGAATTTTTCATAATAATAAAGCTGGCTGTAAAGAGCCTGACGGGCAAAGCTTTCACCTGACGGCATATTGCAATCGGGTTGAACCCACCAACCGTTAACGGGTACCCATCTGCCTTTTTTTACCATTGCTTTAATTTCTTCAAACATCTGAGGGTCAATTTGTTCAACCCATTCGTAATATGCTGCAGAAGAGCAGGTGAAAACAAAATCGTTATACTCGTTTAATCTGTCTAACGCACTTCTGAAGGTCTGAAGTACTTCGCCACAGCCTTCCTGCCAACGCCAGAGCCAGATTGGGTCAAGGTGAGCATTGCCTATAAGCTTAATTGACTTTGACATTATTCTTCACACTCCTCAATAAAATTAAAGTATCTGCCTACCCAATAAGCAAATGTATATGGATAGCAACCTTCTACACAAGATGCACCGCCGCTGTCTTCATCCTTAAATTCAAGCGGATTCCTGTCATATTTTGAAATAAAGTGTTCATCATTAGGAAGAAGGCACGAGGTCTCATTATAATCACCGTAAAGTTCTTTTTGCGGAATGTCTCTACGACTTGTAAGAGAAACCTTTGCTGCAAGACGTGATACGTTGAAACGGTAGAACCATGTTCTTACCTTTTCTGCATCAGGCTTTGCATTTTCAGGGTCACTTAAAAAGTATGGGAAATCGTAACCAGGATTATATTCAGGAGCAAGAGAATAACGCCAGCTTCTGAATGCTTCCCTGTATTTTTCAAGAAGCTGTTCATCTTTTTCAAGAGTACAAAGACCCCAGAGTGAAAGCACGGCTAACATATGGTCACCGTACATAATTTCTACTCTGTCTTCAACGCCGCCCTGTATACTTACGTGGTGGAAGCGGTCAAAATGCTTGTATGTTAAATCTGCGTAGCCTTTTTCAATAAGCTCATCATGTGTTTTGCGGAAAATGCCTTGCTCGCCTGTGATGTGCATTGTAACGTTAAGGTACATAAGCATCTGACCTGCGTTAAGACAAGCATCTGCCCAACCCATAGGACTATTGAAATATTCAAGATTCCACTTTGCCCATGTTGTGTATTCACCATTTGCTTCGCGAAGTGCAAAGTTATTGGAAATCATATGCATCATTGTGTTTCTTGCCGCAGTTTTGAGAAGCTCATCATATTCAGGGTCTTCCCTGCCTAAGAATTCGTGAGCAACAAGAAGATGCATGTAATGATGTGTAATTTCATCACTGCTTGTATCACCTTTATATGTGATATCTGTATCCTCATTACCCTTTTCTGCATAGTATTTACGAAGTCTTTCAGGAATAGGAGCATCTGCCTTAACCTCAAGACCTACAATACCTTTTTTGCGGGAATCAGTCGTGTTGACACAATATGCTGTTGCACCGTTCTTTTTATAGAAAAGACCGTCATCCGGCACAGGCTCATCCTTTGTGTGATAGCTTCTTGCAACAAAGCCGTCGCCTCTGCCTGATATATACATAAGAAGAAGGTTTGCTTCACTCGCTCTTGTAGCGCTTTCTCTTGCCGCTATTGTTCTTTCGTGATATTCACCTAATTCTCTTTTAAGAGTTGCATAACGGAAAATTTCTCCCATAGCGTGTGCAGAAGAAAAGCTACCGTCGTTATCACTACTGCCGTAAGGAAGAATTGAATCAAGGTTGCCTGCCTCTGAAAGATATTTCTGACTATACATTCCGTGACGTGAAACGTACTTGTGAGATTCTTCAAGAAGACGCTCTGCCTTTTCCTCCATAGACATAAGCTCCATACTGATATGTGTTGCACCATTATCTGTGCAAACCCATACACCGTGCTTACCATCAGACACAATAGCAGAAACGTTGTTATCAAGCAAATCTCTGTGTGCGCTGAAATGCATAACAACGTCTGAAAGACTTTCTGCCTTCGGATTATAACGTGTAACGCCACCGTTTGAGCCGTACCACATTACACCGTCTGCACCTTGACAAAAGCAGGTATAATCTTTTTTGCGTTGAGGAAGCGGATATGGAAAATCTGATAAATCAGGCTTTTGTGCTTTGCTTTCAAGCAATGCTTTAGGCACTTCAATATCATATTTTTTAAAGTGACTTACTACCCTTGTAAGCTGAGGGTAAAGTTTGATTGCTTCGGACATTTTTAATCTCCTTTATAATATTGTTTTATTATTACATTAAAATATAACCCAAATTTTGACATATACATTCTACCAAAAATTAATGCAAACTGCAACATATAAATAAAATATTTTAATTTACATATTTTTTTATAAATAAGTGTTGGAATATTTATAAAATGGTGGTATACTGTTTTATATATTGCAAAAACAATTACCGAAAGGAAAATGCAAATGAACACATCTGTTTTTGACAAATACGAATCCGAAGTACGTTCTTATTGCCGTAATTTCCCTGCAGTTTTCACAAAAGCTAAGGGCTCAAAAATTTATGCAGAAGACGGAAAAGAATATATAGATTTTTTCTGCGGTGCAGGTGCCCTCAACTATGGTCACAACAATGACTACATCAAAAAAGAAATTATTAATTATCTTGAAAACGACGGTATTATTCACTCACTTGATATGTTTACCGGCGCCAAGAGAGATTTTATTGAATTTTTCCAAGAAAAAATTCTTATTCCTCGTGGCTTTGATTATAAAATTCAGTTCCCGGGTCCAACAGGCACAAATGCAGTTGAAGCCGCTTTAAAGCTTGCAAGAAAAGTCAAAAAAAGAAATAATATTTTTGCTTTTATGGGTGCATTTCACGGTATGACACTTGGTTCCCTTTCAATGACTACCGACAAGGATTCAAGAGAAGGTGCAGGCGTTGTGCTTACAGACGTAACTCACATTCCAACACCGTATATGTTCCCTGATTTTGACGTTCTCAACTATATGCAGACTCTTATTGATGACGACCATTCAGGTATCTCAAAGCCTGCCGCAGTATTTATTGAGCCTGTTCAGGCAGACGGTGGTATTCACGTTTTCAGTAAAGAATTTTTACAAGGCTTAAGAGATTTCTGTACAAGGAACGATATTCTTCTTGTTTGCGATGATATTCAGGTAGGCTCCGCAAGAACAGGCTACTACTTCTCTTTTGAAAGAGCAGGCATAACACCCGATATTGTTACACTTTCAAAATCAATCGGCGGTTACGGTATGCCTTTCGCCCTTGTTCTTTTTAAGCCTGAGCTTGACGTGTGGAAGCCGGGCGAGCACAACGGCACATTCAGAGGAAGTCAGCTTTCAATTGTTGCCGCAAAAGCAGGCTTAGAGCTTATGCTCAACGAAAAGGTAGAGGAAAAAGTCAAAGCTCAAAGCACTATTATTAAAGATTATCTTGATAAGGTTTCTGCTATGCACGCAGGCTTCGATGTACGCGGAATAGGCTTTATGTGGGGCGTTGACTGTAACAAGGTAAAGCCTGATGTTGTTTCAAAAGCAATTGTAAAGGAATGCTTCGAAAACGGTCTTATTGTTGAAAGAGCAGGCAGAAACAACGATGTTGTTAAGCTTATGCCTTGCTTACTCGCAGACGAAGAAACTCTCAAAAAGGGCTTGCAGATTTTTGTAAATGCAGTTAAAACTGTTGTTGATGCACTTTAATCTTTATAAAAATAAAGAGGCTGTAAAAACGAAAGTTTTTTACAGCCTCTTTTTAGGAAATATAAAAAAATTCAGAACAAAAAACGAGCAAAAGCACGTCAAGTGACGGAATTTGTTCGTAGCATAAAACTTAAAATATAAAATAGTTTTATTGTTTAGGGTGAAAGGAATTATCCGAACCGTGTTTTATACAGGCGGATTTCCGTTCATCCTGTGTTAAAATACTCGCCAATCCGAAAGGATTAGCTGCGTTTTTGCCTTGGCTGACCAAAAATCCGCACTGTATAAAAGCTTCGACCTAAAAGCGAAAGATTTTTATTGGATTTTTGGTGTTGAGGGCGAAGATAGGCTGACGCCTTTCAAGACCGAAACCCCGAAAAGGCTTGAAAATACTTGCTTTTAGGCAGGTTCGGATAACTCATTTCACCCTATAGTA
>JAZUMM010000020.1:0-6043 GCA_045603625.1 Acutalibacteraceae bacterium
ACGATGCCTTCCGTTCAATGAAAAACGGTCAACCGTTCTTTATGATGGAAAGCACAACCTCGCTTGTAAACTGGCACGATGTAAATAAGCTTCCAAGGCCACGCTTACAGTCATTATCTGCTATTCAGGCAGTTGCACACGGAGCTGATAGTGTTCAGTATTTTCAATGGCGCAAAAGTCGTGGCGGACACGAAAAATATCACGGTGCAGTTGTTGACCATTGCGGTCACGAAAATACACGTGTGTTCAGAGAGGTTGCTCAGCTTGGCACAGAGCTTGAAAAACTAAGCGATGTTGTCGGAGGTACTTCAAGCAGTAAGGTTGCCGTTGTTTACGATTGGCAAAACGGTTGGGCAATAAAGCATTTTTGCGGTTACAATAACATTAACCGTAAATATTATGAGGAATGTGTAAAATGGTACAAGCCATTCTGGAATAACGGTATTTCTGTTGATATAATTTCAATGGAGGATGATTTTACAAAATACGATTTAGTTATTGCGCCATTTCTTTATATGCTTAAGGACGGCACTATTGAAAGAATTGAAAGCTACGTTAAAAACGGCGGTAATTTTGTTACAACGTATCTTTCCTGCCTTGTAGATGAAAACGACTTGTGTTACCTTGGCGGTTTCCCTGCAAACAATTTAAAAGATGTTTTCGGCTTGTGGTGTGAAGAAACAGATTCTTTACCCGAAGGTATGAAGAATGCAGTTTTGTACAAAGGTAAAGAATACTCTGTTGAACACGTTTGCGATATAATACACTCAAACGGTGCATCTGTATTAGGTAATTATTTAAAGGACTTTTATAAAGGGAACGAGTCAATTACCAAAAATTCTTACGGTAAAGGTAATGCATATTATGTTGCATTCAGAAACGATGAGGATTTTGCAGATGATTTCTGCAATGATTTAATTAATGAGCATAACATTTCACCTGATACAAATATTAAAGCCCATAACGGTGCAATTATCAGGAAACGTGGCGAATTAATATTTATTATGAATTTTTCTGATGAAGAAAAGTCTGTTGTTCTTGATAAAATGTATAAAAATGTTCTTTCGGATGAAAGTGTGCAGGGCGAAGTTAAGGTTTCTTCTTGCAGTTACCTTGTTTTGAAATAGGGGGATATTTATGAAAAAGTTATTTTCGATGCTTCTTTGCTTAAGCATATTGTTATCAATGCTTGTGATGTTTGCCACCGACTCATTTGCTGCGGAGCTGAATGATGTATGTGTTTATGCTTCTCCGACAGCGAAAGCAGATGGTGACGGCTCTTTGGCAAAGCCCTTCACTCTTGAAAAAGCAAAGGAATACGTTAAAGCCTTTAAACAAACCGGTCAGAAGATTGATGGTGCAACTGTTTACCTTTTAGGCGGTACATACGTTTTTGATAGTGTTCTCGAATTTGATTCAACAGATATGCCTAACGTTACTTATAAGGCGTATAATAATCAGATTGTTGAGTTTTCAGGTGCTAAGGAAATTAAAGGCTTTACACAACATCAGGTAAATGGTGTAAAGGTTTTTAAAAAGCAGTTTGATACTTCAACAACAGATTGGCATTATAAAACAATTTTTAGTGATACAAATACTCTTAGTGTAACAAGGTATCCTGAAACAGGCTACTTTACAGTGAAAGATACTGCACCTGAAGATGATTTGTTCACTCCTGAAACAACAGAGTGGGAGTATACTCTCGGTCAGCAATCATTTTACTATGACAAAAAAGAGTTTACTCCTGATTTTAAAAATATTGAAGATGTTAACGTGCGTATTCTTCACTATTGGCATGATGAATTAATGCATATTACATCAGTAGATACCGAAAAAGGTAAAATTTCTCTCTCAAGACCATCATCAATGATGATACGTGATATTGACCGCTTCTATTTTGAAAATGTTATGGAAGCACTCAATAAACCGGGTGAGTATTATCTGGATAAAGCAGAGGGCGTTCTTTATTACGTGCCTTTTGAGGGCGAAAAGATGTCTGAGCTTGTTTTGTATGGCTCTGACCTTGACCGTCTCATTACAATCAATGGTGTAGACGGCATTTGCTTTGAGCGTGTAAGATTCCAAAGGACCGATTGGGTTTACCCTGAAGCTGACGGCTTGTATGAGGATTCCTTCTGGGATAAAAATAATATAGATTTTCCGCAGGCTGCCATTTGTGTTGACGGTGTAGTTACAGTTGAATATGCAGATAATGTTCATTTTAAAAACTGTGAGTTCGTAAATCTTGGCGGTACTGCTGTAAAAATGATGGATGGCGTAAGCAATTCATCTGTTGAAAATTGTTATTTTGAAAATATTGATGCAAATGCAATTTACGTTGGCGGAAGAAACTACTATCCGGGTGATAAAGAGTATACTTCAAATATTTCAATTAAGAATAACGAAATTTATAAATACGGCAGAAAATTTTTCTGTGCAGCAGGTATTAACGTAACTTATTGTGATACTGCTGAAATTATTAATAACGAAATTCACGACGGATATTACACAGGTATTTCTGTGGGTTGGAATTGGGGTTATTCCTATAACGTAACAAAAAATATTAAAATTCACCGTAATCTTATTTACAATATCGGTCAGGGCTGGTTATCTGATATGGGTGGTATTTACACCTTAGGTAAGCAACCGGGTACCGTGTTAAGCGAAAATGTAATTCACAACGTTGCCGCTGATTCAGGTGAAGGAGGCTACGGCGGTTGGGGTATTTACCTTGATGAAGGTTCATCATATATGACTGTTGAAAAGAACCTTGTTTATTGTTGCGGTAGCCAGAGCTTCAATATTCATTATGGCGAAGGTAACGTTATCAGAAATAATATTGCTGCATTCAGCGGTGGCGGACTTGTAAGCCCCGGTATTGAAAAAGGCGAAACACACGCAACGGCTACATATTACAATAATATTTTCCTTACAAGAGATAAATTGCCTGTATATATAAATATGTTAAATAAGCCATCTCATTTTTATGATAACGGTAACCTTTTCTGGAGCTTGACAGAAGGTGATGAGCTTTATTTTGATGATGGTGAAACAGGGGAAATGGCATATAGCTTAGAGGATGCTGAAAAGAAAGGCTTGATTCATTATCCGACTGTTGCTGACCCGCTTTTCAAGGATGCAGAAAATTTTGATTTCACTCTTGATGAAAATAGCCCTGCATTTGCTTTGAATTTTGAAGCGTGGGATTATTCAAATGCAGGTACGCTTAAGGATACCATTATCGGTCTAAACAGAATAGGCGGCGAAACTGCATATAATGAAGATTCCAAGCTTCCTGAATTATCAGAGTATAAGCCCGTGCTTTTGTACCATAAATTGCCGTATATTGTTACAGGTGTCGCTTTGGCATTCGTTTTGTTATGGTTAGTTATTGTGATTGTAAAACTCAACAAAAAGGTAGTAATTCCGTTTGCATGTGTAATACTTACACTTCCTTGCTTTGTTATTTCATATATCAATTACATTGATTGGAACGAAATACCGTATTACATTGCTGCAGTCGGTGTCGGTGCATTTTCAAGTGCAATTCCTATCTTTTCAATGATTACAAAGGGCAGGAGCAAAAAGAAAATTATCGGTTTAGGTATACTTGCATTTATTCTCGCCACAGGTCTTTTCCTTGGTCTTGCAGGTGTGTTGAATATGATACTCGGCTCCGATAATCCTTATGTTATACTTTCAACAATTTCTGCAACAATTCTTTATATGTTAATTGCAACAATTATTTATTGTAAAAAACCAAGAAACGAGTAATTATATAAACGGAGAGCTTTTGTAATCCAAAAGCTCTCCCTTTGTTGTATCAGGAGTTAAAACTCCTTGATTATTACAAATTATTTAATATTTTAAGCAGTTTTGAAGAAATTTGTGCTTCTGTTTCTGAAAGTGATGAGCGAAAAAGTGAAAAGTTAACAGCAAAAAAAGAAATCGACAAGCTTCTGTTGAAACCTGTCGATTTTTGTCTATGGACTACAAAAAAGATATTTTTGCCGTTTTTGCGTATGAATTTGAACTCTCGCAATAAATTCTAAATCATCCGCGAAGCGGATACCTTTACTTCTTCACTATTCTCTATTACTTATTACCTAATCGACAAGTTCCAAAAGAGAAGGGTGAAAAGTGAAGAGTTCATAGTGAAAAAGTAAAATCGACAAGCTTCTGTTGAAACTTGTCGATTTTTGGCAGGGGCAGAAGGACTCGAACCCTCAAGGACGGTTTTGGAGACCGGAATGTTACCATTACATTATGCCCCTATATTAACTTTTATTAAGTGGTGGACCATCAGGGACTCGAACCCCGGACCAACCGGTTATGAGCCGGTTGCTCTAACCAACTGAGCTAATGGTCCATAAGCAACAAAATGAATTATATTAAATTACCGCTTGTTTGTCAAGAGTTTTTTACTATAATTTTATTATAATTTTGAATTTAAGGGGATAATAAAAGTATATTAAATATGGGGGTAATTATATGAATGAATTAAACGGATTTAAAATAACAAAACGTGACAGAGTCTTAAGAGGCTGGCAAGTTTCAACAGGTCTTGTACGCGAATATATGGAATATGCACGTGAAGTTGAAAATGAAGATGTTGAGCTTTCAAGGTTATTTGCATCACTTTCAGAAACAGAAGCGCAAATTTCTTCAAAGTTACTTGATATTTTACAGAAGCTTTAAAACTGTTTGAAGCAACTATCATTTATTTGGTAGTTGCTCTTTTTCTTTGTTAGGTATATAATGTAAAAAAGAAAGGGAGCGTTAATATGGAAATGTATGATGTTGTAATTATAGGTGCTTCAACAACAGGCTGCTGGTTTGCAGAGAAAATGGCAAGAAAAGGTCTTAAGGTTTTTGTTATTGAAAAAAATCAGGCTTACAGCGTTTCTCGTGAATATGATATTTTTCATATGGGCGAGGGTGAAATGCAGCAATTCGGTCTTTTTATTCCCGATGAAAATCATCCTGTAAGAGAATTTCGTTTTGAATCCTCAAATATGGTTTCGCCGTATGCAGGTACACGTGTTAAGGGCGCTTATTCGCCGGTAATCGGTATGCATAAGCACGATTATATTATGCTTATGGCACATAAGGCACAGGTTGTGGGTGCAGAGTTTTTATACGGTGCATCATTTACAGATTTTATTTATGATGACAGTAATAAAATTTGTGGCATTACATATATGCACGACGGTAATGTGTGTGAAATTTCTGCAAAGCTTGTTGCAGATTGTTCAGGTATTTCGTCGGTAGCACGTACAAAGCTTCCTGATAGCTCTGTGGTTGAAAATTTTAATTTGACTCCGATGGATATATTATACGTTGTTCTTTATTATGTTAATTATAAGAATGAAGCAATTAATCCTACAGATTTAAACGGCTTTTTTATGCAGTATAAATCATGGTTTGCACCTGCAGGTGAAGGTTACGACGGTCTTATAGGCATAGGTGCCTTTGGCTCATATAATGAGGCAGAAAGAATATTTAAAGAGGATTTTTACGTTAATGCTCAGATTCCCGAATATGAGCTTCTTAAAACCGAAAAGGGTATGACACCTTATCACAGAAATCTGTTTTCTACCGTTGATGACGGGTTCATTGCAATGGGCGATGCCGCATTCCTTACAAAGCCTACTTGCGGTGAGGGCTGTACATCTTCACTTGTTCACGGTGAAATTGCAGCAGAGGTTATAGGCTCGCTTATTAAACAAGGCAAGCCTCTTACAAAAGAAAATATGTGGAGCATTAACACTCAATATATGAGAGGTCAGGGTAAAGAGTTTGACTCAATGCGTGCTCTTCTTAAAGGTGTTGTTACTATCAGCTATGATGAAGCCGAGTACCTTTTTAATAACGGTATATTATTCAGCGATAAAATACTTGGCGGAATTGATGACGGCTTGAAGCTTGGCATATGTGATATTTTTAAAATATTGTTTGGAATACTTAAGGGTATATGCACCAAAAAGCTCAGAGTATCTACAATTAAAAATCTTATTAAAGCATTATCAGACAGCGGTAAGGT
>JAZUMM010000021.1:0-6229 GCA_045603625.1 Acutalibacteraceae bacterium
CATGGCTACGATCCGACTTATAGTTTTTGAGCAGTCCCCGTTTGCCAAACAGTTTATTGCATCGTCAAAAGTTTCAGTATAGTATTTATAATAGTTTCTGTAATAAATACTCCAAGGCAAGAAAGCAGCGCAACTTGTATAAGGCTCCTTTCAAAAAATGCGGCAACAATCGCAATTATGAAGCCTACTACTGCCGATACAGGACTTTCTGTTGCATAAAAGCAAGCAGGTACGGTCATAACCGCCAATACTGTATATGGTATGTAATGTAAAAAAGAAAGTATGAATTTATTTTTGATTTTTTCTTTTATTAGCACCATGGGTATTACTCGTATAAGGTAGGTTACACCTGCCATAACCACAAAGTAAACAAAAAACTTTGAATCAGGCATTTTCTGTTACCTCCTTTTGTGTGTCTATTGGTGCAACCAAAGCAAAAAGAATACTTGCAATAACCGCACAAATAACAACTACAAATCCGCTGGGAACCTTTTGCAGTAAAGGCAGGTAACGGAATAAACAACTGAGTGCAATTGCAAATAATACACAAGCGGCAGTCATTTTTTCTTTTTTTGCAACAGGTACAACTATGGCAACAAACATACCGTAAATGGCAAGCCCTAAAGCAGAGACCACAACTGCAGGTAATATGTTGCCTGCAATACCGCCTGCAAGGGTGCCCAATGTCCAGCCTGTAATGGGCGGAATTCTTAAGCCCCATAAATATTTTGTGCCGATTTCTGTTTTGTTGGAATGTGCAACTGCAAAAATTTCATCTGTATTAGCATAAGCAATAAGTAGCTTATCTTTAAATTTAACTGTTGGTGAAAATTTTTGAGAAAGGGAAACCGACATAAGTGCATATCGGGAGTTAATAACAATTTGTGATAAAGCAAGCTCGGCAAGGCTTCCTCCACCTGTAATAATGGGGACACCTGCAAGCTGACCTGCGGATGTAAGGTTTGTAAATGATATTATAGTTGCCTGTAAAACGGTAAGTCCGCTTTCTACTGCAAAAATTCCAAAAGCAAAGGCTACTGAAAAGTAGCCGATGCAAATTGGTATTCCGTCTTTAATGCCGTTTTTAAAAGAATTGTTCATAAAGTTAGCGTACCAGATTTTCTAAAGAGCTTATAAATACTTCGTTTCGGGTTGTTGACATATTGGAAATAAATATAACGTCATCAATGGTTTTATCTTTTGCAAAGTCAGATAAGGAGCCGGTGTAGTGACGTGGGTCAATAACGTAAACCGTACTGTAATGTGGTACAAGGAACGGCACAAAAGCGTTGCCGTAGCTATCCTTAATTACAACACAGGTTTTGCCGGAAGTATTATCCTTGTTTGTTATTGTAGTAAGCGGATTGTCGCCGCCGATAAAGGCAAGGTATTTTAATGTTGAGCCGTAGTTTGTAACGTCTGCAACAATATCCCATTTATACTGGGAGCCGCTTGTATTTGTAATTAAACATTCTGTATTGTTATACGGAGTGTAGGTTATAACTGAGTCTGCATTTTCTTTAAGAGTTGAGCTCTGACCTGCACTTGTAAAGAATGTACCTGTAAAGTTATTATAGGTAACTGTTTTATATTTTGATAAAGCTACAGGTGTTTTGCCACTTGCTTTGCAGAAATCAGAATATGCGTAATAAGCGCCCAAAGCAGTCCAATGGTGGTCTGTTCTGAAGTAAATATATTCATTACGGTGTAAACGTAATGTGTTAAAAACAGAGCTTACTGCAACGGCGTTTTTAGTTGAACCGTTAATATAATCCAACGCTTTTTTCTGGTCAGATGAATTTACATCTTTTCTTATAGTATCGTTTAAGGTAACGTCAATGCTTGTAGGTACAACAATTGAATATACGTTGTTTTTAGGCTTCGCTTTACTGTTGATTGTGTTAATACAATTAATGTATCTTGAAGCGAGTGAAGATGAAAAGCTGTAATATTCGTAAGCACTGTCACCGGCAACAATAATCGCACCAAGACTCTGTGTGGGAATATTTGGTGCAGGCTCATCTGTGGTATTTTCTGAATCCTGTTTTTCAGTAGTAGGCGGTGCTACATCTGTTTGCGGATTTGTAACAGGTGAGGTAATATCGGTTACAGGCGAAGTAACAATTGGTGAATCAGGAATTTCATCCATTGGTGCATCGGGTATTTCATCGCCTGAGTCAATTTCACCATGAATAACAATGGTATTAAAGCCGTGCAATTCCTTTATACTGCTATTGATTTCTGTTAATGTATCTCTGTACGGGAACGTGTCAGAAAACCAAGAGCTTATATCATCAAAATAATCTCCGCTTTTTAGTGCTTCAAAAGAGAAACTCGGAAATTTAGCTAATTCTCTTTTTTCTGTTTCTGAATATGTTGGTCTTAGGGGTAGCATAAATGCAATAACCGTACCAAAATACAGTAAAACAAAAAAGCTTGCAATTTTTAAAACGTGTGACTTTTTTGGAAGAGCAAAGTTCTTTCTCTTTGCTTTCTTTTTTTGTGCCTCTTTTTTTACTTTTTCTTCCGTTTCCGGCTTGGGGAATTCAACAATATTACCTGTAGATTCCTTATAAGGCTCGTCCGGAAAACGAAGAATAGGTATGCCTTCAATAACAGGCATGGCAGTAAGGTCAATTATTGTGTTTTCATCAACCTCAAGATTTTTTACAAAGGTAGGCTTACCGTCGAGAATTATATCCACATTCTTTTGCGGTAACACATTAATCTCGGCAGTGCTTTTTGTTTGTATTAAATTGTCGGGGGATTTTTGTTCCTGCTCCTTTTTTGAGTCCTTAATACTCAAAGAGGGCAAAAACTTCCATGAATAATCACGGGTTTTATTGTAAATCATCGTTTAGCCTCCGACAGACTGTGTAAATTAAAATTGGAAATATAAGAACGGATTGTAGGCGTCACCTACAAGGGCAATGGTTGATAGGAATAAGAGTATAAGCGGACAAACCGTGCTAAGTGCTACGTAGCAGAAATTAATAAATTTGTTATTGCGTTTTTCCTTCAGTTTATCTGCAACAATTTTAATGAGCGGAGTTACGGCAACAAGTGCCACAACTATGAAGAAAATGTTACTTTTAAATACGGTTTGTGATGTGAAATCTGTAATGGGGTTACCATTTTGCTTAAACATACCCTTTACTATTACGGGAATGAATCTGAAATCTGAGAACTTAAAAAGAATCCAGCCAAAGTAAACCACAATTAAAAGGTATGCTCTTGAAAATACAGATGGTATTTTTTCAAGAATTTTTAAAAGACCAAGCTTTTCTGCTACAAGGAAAACAAAGAAAAACAGTCCCCATAAAATGAAGTTCCACGAAGCACCGTGCCACAGACCTGTGAGGAACCATACAACAAGCAGGTTTCTGTACGTTTTGAATGTTCCTTTTCTGTTACCGCCCAGAGGAATGTAAACGTAATCTCTGAAAAATGAGCTTAAGGATATGTGCCAGCGTCTCCAGAAATCTGTTACAGATTTTGCGGTGTAAGGATAATTGAAGTTTTCTTTATAGTGAAAGCCTACCATAAGACCCATACCTATTGCCATATCTGAGTATGCGGAAAAATCAAGGTAAATCTGGAGCATATAAAATAACATACCGAGCCATAAGCCTGCGGCGGAGCGTCCTGCAAGAGCTTGGAGTGCAAGGTCGGGTGAGCTTTCTATCAGTGAATCTGCAACAAGAAGCTGGTCTGCAAGATTGCCGCAAACGTTTGCAATAAGCACCTTTTTACCCAAGCCTACGCAAAAACGTGAAATACCGTCACATATTTCGTATGCCTTAACTCGTCTGTTGAGAATTTCATATTCAATATCCTTGTATCGTACAATAGGTCCTGCAATACATTGGTGGAAAAGGCTTGCATATAAAAGCAGCCAGAAGTAGTTTTTTTGTGCAGGAACTTCCTTTCTGTACACGTCAACAACGTAGGAAAGCAGCTGAAAGGTATAAAAGGAAATACCTATGGGCAGAACAATTTGCGGAATAATTTCAGGTACACCAAAAATGCTTTGGATGTTTGTAAGTAAAAAGCCTGTGTATTTAAAAATGCCGATTAAACCAATATTAATAATACAGGCAATAATTAATGAGATTTTTCGTAAAATATCTTTTTTCTGCTTGTCTATTACAAGGGCAACAATCCAGTCGCAAAATGACATAAGCAGTAAAAGAAGTACATATACGGGCTCACCCCATGTATAAAACAGGAGAGAGAATAAAAGGAGTACAACGTTTTTTATTTTGATATTCGGACATATAACGTATATTGCTAAGCACAAGGGTAAAAATGCATATATGAACAGTAAGTTGGAAAAAACCATTGTTAACCTCCTTTTTTATATTAATATAAGGTAATAATTCAATTATTGTATATATTAAATTATACCAATATATCATTATAGACCATAAGGGAAAAAATTCAAGTCAATTTATGTAAAATAAATAAAAAATAAGCAGCATTTCATCGTATTTTGTTCTTTCAAAATATGTATTTTACTTGACTTAACAGGTAATATGTAATAAAATAAACATTGGTAAAAAATTAACATCCGAAAGGAGTCAAAATTAATGAAGTATTCACATGAAGTTGAAACAATGTGCCCAATCGCACAGGGTGCTGCTCACGGTGCTGCTCCGATTCCGGAAGAAGCAAAATGGGTAAAAGCAAGAGAAATTAAAGATATTTCAGGCTTTACTCACGGTATCGGTTGGTGTGCACCTCAGCAAGGTACATGTAAACTTACTCTTAACGTTAAGGAAGGCGTTATTCAGGAAGCTCTTGTAGAAACAATCGGTTGCTCAGGTATGACACATTCAGCAGCTATGGCTTCTGAAATTCTTCCGGGCAGAACAATTCTTGAAGCTCTTAACACAGACCTTGTTTGTGACGCTATCAACACAGCTATGAGAGAGCTCTTCCTTCAAATCGTATACGGTCGTACACAGTCTGCATTCTCAGAAGACGGTCTTGTTGTTGGTGCAGGTCTTGAAGACCTTGGTAAAGGCCTTCGTTCACAGGTTGGTACAATGTACGGTACTCTTGCAAAGGGTCCTCGTTACCTTGAAATGACAGATGGTTATGTTACAGGTCTTGCACTTAATGAAGATAATGAAATCATTGGTTACCAGTTTGTAAACTTCGGTAAAATGATGGATTTCATCAAAGCAGGCGACGATGCTAACACAGCATTTGAAAAAGCAAAAGGTCAGTATGGCCGTGTTGCAGATGCAGTTAAAATCGTAGACCCAAGAAAGGAATAAGGAGGTAGAACAATGGCTTTATTTGAATCATACAACAGAAGAGAAAAACAAATTCTCGAAGTTCTTAATAAATACGGCATCGGTTCTATTGAAGAATGTGCTGAAATTTGCAAAGCTAAAGGCTTTGACCCATATAAAATCACAGAAGGCATTCAGCCAATCTGTTTTGAAAATGCAAAATGGGCTTACACAGTAGGTTGCGCAATCGCAATCAAAAAAGGTTGCACAAGAGCTGCTGATGCTGCTGCAGCAATTGGTGAAGGTCTTCAGGCTTTCTGTATTCCGGGCTCAGTTGCAGATCAGAGAAAAGTTGGTCTTGGTCACGGTAACCTTGGTAAAATGCTTCTTGAAGAAGAAACAGAATGCTTTGCATTCCTTGCAGGTCACGAATCTTTCGCAGCTGCAGAAGGTGCTATCGGTATTGCAGAAAAAGCAAACAAGGTAAGAAAGAATCCTCTTCGTGTTATTCTTAACGGTCTCGGCAAAGATGCTGCTCAGATTATTGCAAGAATTAACGGCTTCACATACGTTGAAACAGAAATGGATTACTACACAGGTGAAGTTAAAGAAGTATTCCGTAAAGCATATTCAGACGGTCTTCGTTCAAAGGTTAACTGCTACGGCGCTAACGATGTAACAGAAGGCGTTGCAATTATGTGGAAGGAAGGCGTTGACGTTTCTATCACAGGTAACTCAACTAACCCAACTCGCTTCCAGCATCCTGTTGCAGGCACATACAAAAAAGAATGTGTTGAAAAAGGTAAGAAGTATTTCTCAGTTGCATCAGGTGGCGGTACAGGTCGTACACTTCATCCTGACAATATGGCTGCAGGCCCCGCTTCTTACGGCATGACAGATACTATGGGTCGTATGCACTCAGATGCACAGTTTGCAGGTTCTTCTTCAGTTCCTGCTCACGTTGAAATGATGGGACTTATCGGCGCAGG
>JAZUMM010000022.1:0-3946 GCA_045603625.1 Acutalibacteraceae bacterium
CATCCACGTAAGGTTACAGATATGAATATTGAGAAATTCTCCTCACAGCTTAAAAAGGTTGGTTTCTCATTTGATTGGGACAGAGTTGTGGATACAACTGAAGAAAGCTACTATAAGTGGACTCAGTGGATTTTCCTTAAAATGTTTGAAAACGGACTTGTTTTCCGTGATAAAACACTTGTTAACTACTGCCCATCATGTAAGGTTGTACTCTCAAATGAGGATTCCCAGGGTGGTAAGTGCGATATCTGCCATAGCGACATCGTGCAGAAATCAAAGGACGTATGGTACCTCCGCATTACAGAATATGCAGATAAGCTTCTTCAGGGTCTTGATGAGGTTGATTACCTTCCGAATATCAAGCTTCAGCAGGTTAACTGGATCGGTAAATCTACAGGTGCATTTGTAAACTTCTATATTGCAGGTACAGACGAGATGATGAAAATCTATACAACTCGTCCTGATACTCTTTTCGGTGTTACATTTATGGTTATGGCACCGGAGCATCCTCTTATTGATAAATATGCAGAAAAAATTGCAAATATGGATGCTATTGAAGCATATCGTGCAGAATGTGCTAAAAAGACAGAGTTTGAAAGAACTCAGCTTGTAAAGGATAAAACAGGTGTTTGTATAGATGGTCTTTGTGCAATTAATCCTGTTAACGGTAAGGAAATTCCGATTTACATATCTGACTATGTTATGATGGGCTACGGTACAGGTGCCATTATGGCTGTTCCCGCTCATGACCAGCGTGACTATGAATTTGCAAAAAAATTCGGCATTGATATTATCGAGGTTATTAAAGGTGGCGATATAGAGGTTGAAGCATACACCGGTGACGGTGAAATGGTTAACTCAGGCTTCCTTGACGGAATGAACAAAAAGGTTGATTCCATTGAAAAAATGATTGATTTCCTTGCAGAAAAAGGTATTGGCGAAAAAGGCGTTCAGTACAAAATGAAGGACTGGGCATTTAACCGCCAAAGATATTGGGGTGAACCGATTCCGATTGTTCACTGTGAAAAATGCGGTATTGTTCCCGTTCCTTATGAGGAGCTTCCTCTTCGTCTTCCTGAGGTTGATAATTTCCAACCGGGCTCAGACGGTGAAAGTCCGCTTGCAAAAATTGACAGTTATGTTAATTGTGCTTGCCCGAAATGCGGTGCACCTGCAAAGCGTGAAACAGATACAATGCCTCAATGGGCAGGCTCTTCATGGTATTTCTTAAGGTACATTGACCCTAAGAATACAGAAGCATTTGCCGATAAAGAAAAGTTAGCATATTGGGGTCCTATTGACTGGTATAACGGTGGTATGGAGCACGTTACACGTCACCTTATTTACTCACGTTTCTGGCATAAATTCCTTTATGATATCGGCGAGGTTCCATTTGATGAACCATATAAAAAGAGAACAGCTCAGGGTCTTATTTTAGGTCCTGATGGTGAAAAAATGAGTAAGTCAAAGGGTAACGTTGTTGATCCTAACGAGGTTGTTGATTCTCTTGGTGCTGACGTTCTTCGTACTTACGTTCTTTTCATGGGTGATTATGAAAAAGCAGCTCCTTGGAGTGAAAGCAGTGTAAAGGGCTGTAAGCGTTTTGTTGACAGGTCATGGAACCTTCTTGATATTCTCAGTGATGGTGAAGGCTTCTCCGCAAAGCTTGAAACATCATTCCATAAAACAATCAAAAAGGTGTCTGAAGATATTGAAAATATGAAGTTTAATACTGCAATTGCAGCACTTATGGCTCTTCTTAATGAAATTTATGATGCAGGCTCAATCACAAGGGATGAGCTTAAAGCATACGTTAAACTTCTTGATCCGTTTGCACCTCACGTTGCAGAGGAGATTTGGGAAACTATTGGTGGAGAAGGTCTTCTCGCAGTTGCTCAATGGCCTGAATATGATGAAGCAAAAACCGTTGATGCAACCATAGAGGTTCCTGTTCAGATTTGCGGTAAGCTTCGTGCAACTATCACTATTGCTAAGGATTCATCTGCGGAGGATGCTATTGCGGCAGCTAAGGCAGACGATAAGGTTAAAGAATTCCTTGACGGTAAAGCAATAATCAAAGAAATATACGTTCCGGGTAAAATTATTAACATTGTTGCTAAATAATTTTATTTGTTGAAAATGTGATATATTAAACATGAAAAATCCGAAGTCATAAGGCTTCGGATTTTTTGTGTTTCTCGGTTTATTCCCGTGTGCAAAAAAGTGCATAAAAAAAACCTTGAAATTTCGGCATTTTTTGGGGCGTAATAAAAAAGAAAAGTGTTGAAAATTTTTCATATATATAGTATATTAATAATGTGTATTAGTCTAAATGGGGTTATTGCGCCTATTTTTAGATTTTTAGGTTGCGTTACAGTCTACTGTAACACTTCAGAATAAATTTTTTGGAAATTATATGGAGGTTATTTAAATGGCTCTCGAGTTACCAAAGTTCGGAAAAAAAGATAAGGCAGAAAAAGCAGCAGGTCCAAAGAATGACGTTATGCTTAAGGTAATGGATTTCTTTGATAAAAACCCAATAATGAAAATAGTAATTCCGGTTGTGTTATTTTTAATACTTGCAGGTGTTATTATCTACCTCGTTATTGGTGACGGTGTAATATTGGGAGATGGAACAACCGGCACAACAGATCCGGCACTCAATTCAAATCAGGTTCAGGTTCTTCCCGGTAACGAGCCTGTTACAGACAAAGAGATTGTTGAGCTTATTAACAGCGATCCTCTTTCAGAAGATATTTTGTTAACTGCAGAGTATAAGGGCTACACAAAAGGTAGCACAGGTCTTAAGGTTGCTTTAATCCAGATTGGTTCATCAGGTCAGTCAATTGAACTTTCAAAGGGTGAAACAATCGGCGACAGTAAGTGGGAGCTTATTGAAATAACTTCAGATTACGTAGTATTCCAGGCCGGTGAAAAAACAAAGAAAATTAACAAGGGTTAATTAAATTTTTCACTTGCAAAAATAAATTAGTCAAAATTATGTAATTTACATATACTAGGGGGAAATTCCAATGAAAACAAAAAACAGCAGAATGAGGTCAATAGGCATATTTGCCCTCGTGTTCGTGTTGCTTACAAGTATGGTTTTACCACTTACTGCAACAGGTTCATCAGAAGACCTTATGTCAACCTACACCGTTGATGAAGGCGATTCACTTTCATCAATTGCTGCATCTCACGGTGTAACAGTAGCAGATATCGTTGATATCAACGGTATTTCAGCATCAGCTCCTCTTTACAAGGGTCAGAAAATCCTTATTCCGGGTGCTGCATCTGTTGAAGACGATTCAACAACAGTATTTGGCGCATCAAGCACAATCTCAATTGATTTTGCAGAAGGCGCAGACCTTCTTGGTGTACTTGAAACAATTCTTGCACACACAGGTTACAAAATGATTTTTAAGGGCACAACTGCTCCGGTTCCTGCAATCGCACTTGAAGATGTTACTCCTCTTACAGCGATTGACTACGTTCTTCGTATGGTAGAAATGACATACATCAAGAACGATGACGTTATTTACGTTGGTACTGCAGAAGCTCTTAACTCAAACTTCATTGATAGCAAAGCACTTACAAAGTTCTCTCTTCAATACATCTCAACAGAGACACTTACATCTCAGCTTGCAGTGCTCGGCATCAGTGTTGAAATTGTTAAAGTAGATATCAATCTTCGTGAGTTCTGGGTAAGCGGTTATCCGATGCAGCTTGCAAAAATGTCAGAGCTTATCAATACTCTCGATAACAGAAATAATATTACAGTAGGTAGTGCAAGCATCAGCACAAGCCTTTCAGCTATTGAGCTTGAGCATATCAGCGCAACTGAATTCAGCAGCTTGCTTTCTGCACTTGGTCTCCATAGCGGTATTACAATGACAGCTCATCCTCAGGAAGTCGGATCGTAGCCATGTCGTTCTGTGAGCCAAGG
>JAZUMM010000023.1:0-5893 GCA_045603625.1 Acutalibacteraceae bacterium
ATTTATATACATATTATATTTAAACACTTTGAGCATTGAAAAGTTAGTTTTGCGGTGCTACAATTACATCAAAAAAATATGGAGGAATTTTTTTATGAAGCTTGTTACAATAATCCTCAATAAAACAGAATGTCTTAATGAGTTACTTGAAAACTTTTCAGAAAACAATATTTCAGGTGCCACAATTATAGACAGCAAGGGTATGGTGCAGGAGCTTTATGGCCACGACCACGAAGATTTATCTTTTTTGGTATCGCTCAGAAGTCTTCTTGAACCGTCACACAAAGAAAACAAAACAATTATTATGGCAGCTAAAGACGAAGACGTGAAAATTATTTCCGCTATTGTAAACAAGGTGACAGGCGGTCTTAACAAGCCTGATACAGGTATTCTCTTTACCGTGCCTATTGATTATTTGGAGGGAATTTCACTGTAATGCTACAAGATTTTTCTCTCAATACCTTTATCAGTCTTGCAATTATGATTTTTTCAGGTATGGCGTTAGGCAGACTTGTTAAGCTTATTAAGCTACCAAACGTTACAGGTTACCTGCTGGCAGGACTACTACTCGGACCAAGTGTATTTAATATTATAAATGAAGATTTTTTAAGCTCCGCATCTATTATATCAGATGCTGCACTTGGCTTTATTGCATTTTCAATCGGTAATGAATTTAAAATTTCTTATTTCAAGCGCGTTGGTGCAATGCCAATTGTAATTGCCATATTTGAGTCTTTCTTTGCTGTAGTTTTTGTTGCATTGGCTCTTATAGTTACAGGGCACGAGGCACCGTTTTCACTGGTGCTTGCATCTATTGCCGCTGCTACGGCTCCTGCAGCAACAATTATGGTTATAAAGCAATACAAAGCGCGTGGTCCCGTTACGGAAACACTTCTTTCTGTTGTTGCCATTGACGATGCTACCGCACTTATTATGTATTCAATTTCAGTTGCGATTGCAACTGCACTTACAGGTAAATCTCAAAGCATTAAAGATTTACTCTTACCACCTATTATTGAAATTTTCGGTGCCCTTATTGTAGGTGCAATTCTTGGCTTTATTTTCCTTATTCCTTTGAAATTCTTCAAAAAGGACGGAAACAGACTTTCGCTTACAATTGCATTTATTTTTATGGGACTGGGCTTATCTGCCATATGTAAATTCTCATCACTTTTATTCTGCATGGCAATGGGTGCAATTATTGCAAACTTCTCGCCAGACGTTAACCATATTATGAAGCTTTCTGACAGAATAACACCACCTATTTTCATGTTATTCTTTGTAGCATCCGGTGCAGAATTAAAGCTTTCTGTTTTACCTGCAGTAGGCGTTGTAGGAATTATTTATATTGTCTTTCGCGTTATAGGTAAAATGTTTGGTGCTACATTCGGTGCCACTATTTGTAAGGCTGATAAAAACATACGCAAATATCTTGGCCCTGCACTTATTCCACAAGCCGGTGTTGCTATTGGTCTTTCATTGGCAGCATCATCTGTTGTACCGCAATACGCAACAGAAATAAGAACCGTTATTTTATGCGGTACACTTGTATACGAGCTTATTGGTCCTGCAATTTCAAAAGCCTCTTTAACAAAAGCGGGCGAAATCAAAAAAGGTGCATAATAAAGATAAAAAAGGTACGAAATTCTTCGTACCTTTTTCATTTATTATAACATTTCTTTTCTTAACTCTTCAGGCGATTTGCTTGAAAGGTATGCAGGCGGAATATCAAAAACTGTTTTACAGCCTTTCATACCTTCTTGTGCCATTTTATATACCGCACGTGCATAAGCAGTAATTACACAAGATGTAAATTCAGGATTAGAATCAAGCTTAAGGCTATATTCAATTACATTATTATGCTCTGAATTAACACCTGTTTTACCTGTACGAATAACAAAACCGCCGTGAGGAATACCCTTATGGTCACGGTCAAGCTCCTCTTGTGAAATAAAGTGAACGGTTGTATCGTACTCATCAAAATAGTTTTTCATTGTAACGATATCGCGCTCAATTCTTTCAAGGTCAGCGCCCTCCTCAGCAACAACAAAGCACTCTCTTGTGTGCTTTTGACGAGTTGTGAGAGTTGGCTGTGAACCGCTTCTTACTGCTTCAAGTGCTTCATCAACAGGAATTGTGTACTGCCTTGCATCAAGAACGCCTTCTACTCTTCTTATAGCATCGGAATGGCCCTGACTTACGCCCTTACCCCAGAAGGTATAATCTGCACCCTCTGTTAAAATACAGCTACCGTAAAGCCTGTTAAGAGAAAAAATACCCGGGTCCCAACCAATAGAAATAGCTGCAACATTTCCGCCTTCCTTTGCGGCCTTATCTACATTTTCAAAATGAGCAGGTATATTTTTGTGAGTGTCAAAGCTATCAACAACGTTAAAATATTTTGCCATTGCAGGAGTCTGCTCAGGTAAATCTGTTGCACTACCACCACACATAATAAGAACATCTACCTCATCTTTATGAGAAAGGACATCATCTGTTTTATATACAGGTGCGCCTGATATTGTTGTGACATTTTCAGGATTACGCCTTGTAAAAACACAAGAAATAACCATATCTTTATTTTGCTTAACGGCACACTCCACGCCTTTTGCAATATTGCCGTAGCCATAAAGACCGATTTTAATCATAAAACCACTTCCATTCATAAAATACCTTATAATTTTATATCTATATTTTTTTATAGTCAACCTTTTTTTGTTAAATATTTTAAAAAAAATAAAGTCTGCAAGTCATAACCTTGCAGACTGTTTTACTATTTTTATTATCTTGATTTTTTTATCATATAAAGACCTTCGTCTGCTGCAGAAATAAAATCAGCTATATGTCTGTATTCCGACGAATAACGTTTATAGCCTACGCTGAATTTCAGGCTATATTCTTTACCTGCATTTTTTGTATTTTCTGCAAGAAGCTCATTTATACTTTTAATAAACTCCTTCGGTTTAAAATCTTTATTTGTTTCACAGATAATAACAAATTCATCACCGCCGTAACGGCAAGCAAAATAATCAGTATTATTAACCATTGCCCTTATGGTATTTGCTGCAATAACAATTGCTTCGTCACCCTCAATATGACCAAATTTATCATTAATCTGTTTAAAATAGTCAATATCAAGAATAAAAACAATAAGCTCCTTGTTATCGTTTCTGTTTCTCATTTTATCATCCAAATAATATTCCATTTGCTGACGATTATTCAGCTGAGTCATCGGATCAAGAGAAATAAGGTGTTCCCTTGAGCTTATATACACGTGAAGAACTGCAAAGGCAATACCTGCACTGAGCATAGGTGAACCCACAAACAAAACCTGTAACAGGCCTGCAACAGACGGGAAGATTGCAAAGGATGCAAGAGACAGAAGCATCTTTTTACGCAAATAATTTTCTTTACGACACGCCTTAATAAGAGCCTTGATTGTTGTGTGCAAAATATACCAGAAGCAAACAACAATTATAGCAAAATAAAATTTACCTCTATGGTACGTGTTATCAACAGGGTCAATATAAAAAATCCATCCGTGAGCATTTGAGCCTGCAACAAGATTCAAAAGAATAAATAATGGTATCAAGCTTAATATTAAGCTTTTTTTACTTTTTACAAGGCGTGATTTTTGCTCGCTTTCAGAAAACAAAAACCATAAATATGCCACAACACCGGTAAATATATGATAAAAGCTGTTAACAAGAAATGATGCCGCCGCAGAAGTTTCCCATCCAATATAAAACTCAAATATTCCCCATATAATATCGCTGGAAAGAAGTATGACGGAAGCAATAATAAAGCAGCTTAACATAACCTGCCCCATACGTTTATCGGTGCCTTTATATATTTTAAAGAAAATCATTAAAAGCTCGGCAATACAAAAAGCATTGAATGTTATATACAATAAGCCTTCCAACATATTCCCTCCTCACATCAATTAATTACACGTTTACTCTATTTCAACATCTAATGAACAGTCTGCCACTTCACCTGCAACTACTACATCGTACCTGCCGTAGGCATTTTGCAAAACAAATTCCTGAGACGGTTCATTTAATTTAAATTCGTGCACTATTTCACCGTCGTGCACAACAACCATACGAAAATTCCCTTCAGAAACATAAACCTTATTTGCATTTATTTTTAACATTTCACCTGAGTAACTTTTGGAGCGTATCATTTTAACGCCGGAAAAATTTTCACCAAGAAATGTCTCTTCACCTGTTTGTGCAGAAACGTTACCTACAAAGCCTGTGGAGTCCAAATCCTGTTTTATTATATTTTCTTCAGTTATTGTCTGCAAAGCAAAATCATCACCATTGGTATCCTCATAATAAGTGCCACCGAATTTGCTACCCATACCGACAAATACAACTGCAAGTACTACCAAAACAACTACAATTACCCATTTAGGAATTCGCATAACACCGCTCCTCTTTTTAATTTTATAACTAATATACAAATTCGTCAAGAGTTTTGCGAAATTTTCGGTAGTTTTTCGGGAATTTTTCGTAACTTTAATAAAAAAAACAAAAAAATAGAATGCAAAACAGAATTTCACCTGTCCTGTTTTGCACTCTCAAGAAGCATTATTTTAATCTATTTCAGAAGGCCACCTATTCACTTCTTCATCCTGAATTTCTTCCATACTTACTAAGGTATAATTACCTGTTTCATACTTACATAAATAGTATTTATATTTACAGACAACGTATTTCATTACAGGAACAAACAAAAAATTCCCGTCATTTGAAAATTCACCGCACAAATCTATGGACTCAAAAGAACGTGGTAAAGTAACTCTTTTTATCAACTGCATATCTTCAAGAGAAAAAACATAAAAATGCTTTCCGTTTTCTAAAGCAAAAAGCTCAGTCTGATCAGGGTTAATATCCCCGGTATATAAATAATTAAAACCTTTGAATTTTTTTATTTCTTCACCTGTCTGAGCAAGAAGAATAATAACACTGCCACCTGTAAATTGAATAATATATTTATCTGTTGTTATACTGAAAAAAAACTTCGCACCCAACTCAAAATTAAATTGCCTTTTCCATTTACCGCAACAAACATCAAATATTCTCACAATTTCAACTCCTGATAAAAACATAAAGCTTTTATGCTTTTGATAATAAAACTACCGTCTCCATATAGATCGGGTTAATGAGGTTAATACGGAAAGATATCAACTTCCCCTGTTTTCTGAAACATATCCATATTATAATGCTTTCTTCTTAAATAATCAAATTTCATCTTGAAATTGAACCTATTATCAAGAACAAACTTCAAGTATCTTTTCTACTGCAGCCTTACTTCCGCCACACTTTGAAAAACTATTGCTTATCACGGTTGCTTGTTCTTTGTACTCTGATTGTTTCAAGAGTTCTTTAAATGCCATTTGAATATCTGATATAGAATCACCACTTAAATACAATCCTGCTCCAAGTTCATTTACACGAAATGCAACACCCTTTTGTTCATTCGTTTGTGGATACATTACAAGTGGCACCTTAAAATACAATGCTTCGCTTACGCTATTCATACCGCAATGCGTAAGAAATACATCTGCTTTCTCAAGCACTGCAATCTGATCCACATAAGGTAACACATGAAACTGTGCAATACTCTCTGATTTTGTTACATATTTTTCTAATTGTTTGATATCAACTTGGTTGCCAACAGAGAGTACAACTTGATAATCACTATTTTTAAGCGCATCTATACAGTTTTTGTAAAAGGTGGTCATATCGTTGTTTACTGTTCCCATTGAGATATAGACAAGCTTCTCTCTAGTCTTTTCAAACACATCGTTTGCCGGGCGAATGGAAGGACCAACAAATACATATTTATCAGAAAATGTATCGGAATATGGTTGAAACTCTGGAGA
>JAZUMM010000024.1:0-2080 GCA_045603625.1 Acutalibacteraceae bacterium
CAAGCAGAAGGAGCACCCATTGAGTCTGCGTGCTGTGAAATAAGAACGCATTTTCTTTCAATAAGAGCTTCAGCAGCGTTCTTTTCTTCAGTTGCATCGTACCATGAACCTGTAAACTGAACGTCCATAGTTACAGATGGGCAAACAGATTTTGCACCAAGGTAGAAAGATGTGTAACCTGAAATAACTTCTGCGTATGTGTAAGCACCAACGTAACCCATTTTAGCTTCTTCAGCTGTAATGTCGCCAGCTTCAATCATTTCGTTAAGTTTCATACCTGCAACAATACCTGCAAGGTATCTGCCTTCGTAAATAGATGCGAAAGCGTTGTGATAGTTAGCAAGCTTTTCTGTGTGAGCTTATGTACCTGTAGCGTGGCAGAATTCAACATCTGGATATTCTTTTGCAGCTTTAATCATGAAATCTTCATGACCGAAGGAGTTAGCAAAAACAATATCGCAGCCTTGTTCTGCAAGGTCTTTAGCTGCTTCGTAGCATTCGTTGCCTTCAGGAATGTTTGTTTTAATAACATACTGAGTATCTGTAAGGCCTAATGCAGCAATAACTTCGTCTGCAGCTTCAAGGAAGTTCTTGTCATATGTTGATTTCTCGTCATGTAAGCAGATGAAACCAATTTTGAAATCGTGTTTGATTTCAAAATCTTTTTTGATTTCAGGAGCTGCGAGAGGAGAATCACTCATGCCAAGTTTTGCGTTTTCTTCATCTTTGCCGCAAGCTGCAAATGATGCAACTAACATAACGAGTACGAGGCAAATAGAAAGAACTTTTGTGAACTTTTTCATTGTCATTACCCCCATATAGGAATTTTTTATTTTCAGCAATCGTCGTTTCTGAACGAGATTTGACCTTCGTTCATACTGTCTACAATTGCTAAAGACCTTAAGTTATAGCCCTTTTCACGAAGAGCCTTGCCACCGGGCTGGAAGCCTTTTTCAATGGCAATACCAATACCAACAACCTCGGCACCTGCCTGATTGATAATATCAATAAGTGCATTGCAAGCGTTACCGCCCGCCATAAAATCGTCAATTATAAGAACCTTATCACCTTTGTTAAGGTATTTTTTTGAAACTATCATAGTGTATTCTCTGCCGTGAGTGAATGAATAACTGTTTGCAGAGTATACGTCATCGCCAACGTTTTTGTGCTTTGCTTTTTTAGCAAAAAGGGCAGGTAACCCTAAGTACTTTGCGGCAAAAACAGCAATGGCAATACCGGAAGATTCTATTGTAACAACCTTTGTAGCACCGCAGTTTTCAAATAAACGCTTAAATTCCTTACCCATTTCGTCAAGAAGCTCAACGTCCATCTGGTGATTGAGGAACATGTCCACCTTAAGTATGTCTGTACCTATCGCAATGCCTTCGGTGGCAATTTTATCTTCCAAAAGCTTCATAAATATAACTCCCTAGAAAATATAAAATAACACAATGCGATTATACAATTATCTAAGATATTTTTCAAGAGATTTTCATAATAAGAAATAAGTTCTGTCGTTTTTCGTCGGATTATCCAAAAACGGAGCAATCTTTTTGATGTGCATACCGAAAAAAGCGCATAAGATTTGCTTCGTCATTTTTAACAAATACTTTTAACAGTAACATTTTATATGACGTTCCAAATTAATGTTATAGTGTAAAGTTTTAAGCCATTACACCACAAAAAACAGAAAAGTTTGTAAAATATAAATTTGCCAATATTTCAAGCAGTATAGCTGATTTTATAGTTTTTATTTAAGTAATTAAATTTTGTTGTCTTGTAAGGTTTTTGGACTTTACACATTGATTTGTGCAATATTACCAAATAAGTTTAATGAAAGTAATCCTGTAAAACAAATTTGTTGTCAGAAATTTAAGCTGTGTTTTTCATGGGGAGCCCAGATGAAACCTTTACGTAAAGAGTGAATGTCCTGGAGAACATAGTCGATTTTGTTTAAACGTAATTCACCGATGATGGAAAGGTCAATTGTATCCATGTCAGCGAGAAGATCGTTATCGACTAAGTCAAGAGCCATAGTTGAAACTTGTTCATAAGTTAAAGCAGCGTCGTCAATGCCATC
>JAZUMM010000025.1:0-5006 GCA_045603625.1 Acutalibacteraceae bacterium
TTCTTGTCCTTGTGATGATTCTGTTTCAGATGAAGAGCAGGAAAATGTACTGTCAATCGGTGAAGGTGACGGCAGTGTTACAATCAAAAAAAACGGCAAATTTATTCATTGTTTAACAATAATCGGTCAGATTGAAGGTCACTACATCAGCTCTTCTAATACCAAAACAACAAAATATGAGCATATAATTCCTCGTATTGTTGCTGTCGAAGAGGATGAAAACGTTTCAGGTCTGTTAGTGATTCTTAATACTATCGGTGGTGACGTTGAAGCAGGGCTTGCAATTGCTGAGCTTATTAACGGTATGCGTAAGCCAAAAGCAACTCTCGTTCTTGGTGGCAGTCACTCAATCGGCATACCTCTTGCAGTTTCTGCAGATAAATCTTTTATTGTTCCTACCGCATCTATGACTGTTCATCCTGTTAGAATGACAGGTGTGGTTGTTGGTGTTCCGCAAACGCTGGTGTATTTAAAAAAGATGGAATCTCGTGTTATTGATTTTGTAACACGTAATTCCAAAATATCTGATGAAAGATTTAAAGAGATGATGTTAAACAGCAATGAGCTTGTTTCAGATTTTGGTACGGTTCTTGATGGCAAGCAAGCAGTGAGTGAAGGTCTTATTGACTGTATCGGTGGCCTTGCAGATGCTATTGATTTTTTAACAAGTGATAAATGAAGGTGATTTTTTGAATATAATCAAAGCAATTATTCTTGGAATAATACAAGGTGTAACAGAGTTTTTGCCTGTTTCAAGTAGTGGGCATATGTCCTTGTTCACATATTTCAGCGGAACAAACGCAGAGTCAACAGGCTTGTTTGCTGCTATGTTACATATAGGTACACTCGTTGCAATTGTTTTGACCTTTTATCGCACGATTTATGATTTATTTGAAGAGTTTATTAAAATCTGCAAAGAAATTATTGCTCGTGAATTTAAGTTTAAATATAAGGATATGTCTGAAACAAGGAAATTACTGTTTTTATTCATAATATCCTGCGTTCCGTTGTTGCTCCTTTTGTTACCTGTAGGTGACGGCAAAAACCTTATGGATGTTGTTGGCGTCTTTTCTTCAGATAACAGTATAAGAGCTGAGGGTATATGCTTTATGTTTACAGGCTTTTTACTTCTTCTTGGTTCCTTTACTGCAGAAAAATCAGAGAGTTTTGAAAAAGTAAATCCTAAATCTGCTTTACTTATTGGTATTGCACAGTTTTTTGCAGCTTGTTTTCCGGGTATATCACGTTCAGGATCAACTATTTCAACTGCATTAATGTGTAACGTTTCTAAAAAGAGTGCGGTAAGGTATTCATTTATATTAAGTATTCCTGCAGTTCTTGCAAGCGGTCTTGTTGAATTTAAGGATTCCATAACAAGCAAGGAGCCTATTTCAGTTTTTCCTCTTATTATAGGTACGGTTGTTTCTGCAATTGTGGGATTATTTGCTATCAGATTATTACAAGTGATTATAAAAAAAGATTTATTCAAATATTTTGGTTTTTACTGTCTCGGACTCGGATTTATTGTAACAATAATCAGCGCAGTACAAACCTTTATAAAATAAGGAGTTAGATTATGGCTGGAAAAAAGCAATCTGTTAATCAGAAAAAGAAAGCTACTAAAAATGGTAATAACAAAACATCAAAAGCATCTTTTTTTGGTTCCGAAAATAAACAGCTAAGAGCTCTTATCGGTGTTCTTTTTGCATTATTTATGGGCGCTGTTGTTTTTGTTGAAGCAGAAGGTTTATGGGGCGCCTTAAGGAATTTCTTTTTTGGTGTTTTTGGTATCTTTGCGTTTATATTACCAATATTCATTGCATTTGTGTGTATTGTTTCTGCAATCGGTAAGGATACTAAAGAGTATAAAAAGAAGGTTATTGAGTATTTTATTGTTTTCTTTTTGATTACCGCATTTTTACATATTGTTACAGCAGATACGTCATTAACGTTTTCTGAGCGTATTGCTGCTTCTTATGATGTATTCAAAACATCTGAGGGCGAAAATTATGGATATGGTGTTTTTGGTGCTCTTGCAGGTACCTTACCGCTTCTTTTTACTGCATCAAATCAAGTTGCGGCGGCAATATTTACAGTTTTAATTTTACTTGCGTTTATTATGTTCTTCAGCGGAACAACAATTCTTAAAATTTTCCAAAAATTAAGGGATCCTGCAAAAAAGGTAGGGGAATATGCTGAAGAAAAAATCAACAGTATGAAAGAAACACGTGAAAATTCTGATGATACTGATGAGAATGAAAAACGTGCTAAAAAGGCAGAAAATGCTGCAAGATGGCGTAAAAAAAGAACACAGGAAATTGAGCTTGATGTTCCTGTTGATGATGAGGTTAAGCCTGATGTAATTCAGGATGAACCCTTACTTATAAAAGAGCCTGAAGATGCTTTACCGGCAGTTGATTTGGATGATGTTATCGCATTGTTCCAGGATCAGAATTCCGATAAAGAAAAGGTTGAAGAGGTTCCGAGTGAAATAAAAACTGCTCCTGAGGCTTATCTTGAAGAGGTAACTGAAGTTGTTGTTGACGATGCAATTGTTGAGGTTGATTCCGAAACAGGTGAAATTATCGAAGATACTGTTACTGAAACTGTTGAAGCTAAAGTGCCTGAGGTTAAGTATGAATTACCTGATATAAATCTTCTGGATGAGCCGAAGCGTTCTTCAAAGGCAGGTAACGGTAATGAACTCAGGGAAAAAGGCGAAACAATAGTTAAAACTCTTCAGAGCTTTGGTGTAGGTACACGTATTGTTGAAATCTGCCAGAGTCCATCTGTCACAAGATTTGAGCTTCAACCGGAGCCGGGTGTTAAAATCAGTAAAATTACTGCACTTGCAGATGATATTGCAATGAACCTTGCAGCATCAGGTGTCAGAATTGAAGCTCCGATACCTAATAAAAATGCAGTTGGTATTGAGGTTCCTAATGCTGAAAAGGCTATGGTAACACTTCGCGAGATTCTTGAAACAGATGCATTTAAAAATGCAAAATCAAAAATCAACGTTGCATTGGGTAGAGATATACAAGGTGAATCTACTTGTGCCGACCTTGCAAAAATGCCACACTTACTTGTTGCAGGTACAACAGGCTCAGGTAAATCTGTTTGCCTTAACACAATGATTATGAGCTTGCTTTATAATGCTAAGCCGGACGAAGTAAAGCTTATTATGATTGACCCTAAAAAGGTTGAGTTTACTGTTTATAAATCAATACCGCATCTTCTTGTTCCTGTTGTTGCAGACCCGCGTAAGGCTGCAGGTGCACTTTCCTGGGCTGTTGGCGAAATGGACAAGCGTTATGCTCTTTTTGCAGATAATGGTGTAAGAAATCTTCAGGGCTACAATGCTTACGCTGTTTCAAATAACTTACCAAAGATGCCGCAGATTGTTATAATTATTGATGAGTTATCTGATTTAATGATGGCTGCTTCAAATGAGGTTGAGGATTCTATCTGCCGTCTTGCTCAAAAGGCTCGTGCTGCAGGTATGCACCTTATTGTTGCAACACAAAGACCGTCTGTTGACGTTATTACAGGTCTCATTAAGGCAAACATACCAAGCCGTATTGCTTTTGCTGTTAAATCACAAATCGACTCCAGAACAATTATTGATACACAAGGTGCCGAAAAGCTTCTCGGTAACGGTGATATGCTTTATTGTCCTGTTGGCCTTTCTAAGCCTGTACGTGTTCAGGGATGCTATGTTTCCGATGAAGAGATTGAACGCGTTATTGAGTTTGTTACATCACAAGGCGACGTTAAATACGATGATTCCGTTATTCAGGAAATTGACCTTAAAGCCGCTCAGAGTAATAAAAAGAAATCAGGCGGTGATTTTGAGGTTGAGGTTCCGTCATCCAACGGTTTTGATGATGAAATGACACCTAAAGCAATTGAGGTTGTTATTGAGTCAGGCATGGCATCAACAACTCTTCTTCAGCGTAAGCTCAAGTTAGGTTATGCAAGAGCTGCGCGTATTGTGGATGAATTATCTGAAAAAGGTATTATTGGTCCTTTTGAAGGTGCAAAGCCACGTAAGGTTCTTATTACAAAAGAACAATGGTATGAAATGCAGGCGAATTCGTCTGTAAGTGTACCTAAGCAGTTAAGTATTGATGATATTCCTCTTCAGGAAAATGCTCCTGCTCAGGAAGAAAAGCCGGCTCTTTCCGGTGAGCATAACTATTTCGGCGCAGCCATAAATGATAATATTGAGGAATAAATATGGATATATTTGTTGAGTATTTAGACGGTGAGTATGCAGTTTGCAGGCTTCCCGACAAAGCAAAAAATTTAATTCGTTTGCCCTTAAGGGAATTGCCGAAGGGTACAAAGGAGCTTCAGGTTATTTCAATGAGAGATAACGGAACCTTCTGCCTTAACCCTTATGCAAAAGAAATACGAATGAAAAAGATTAATAATTATCTTAATTACAAAAAATATTGTTTTGAACTTTTAAAATAATTTACAAAAAAGTATTGCTTTTTTTGGTAAAAGGTGATATACTTTCACAGTTAAAAAAACTCACGCAGGGTAGATTGCAAATGTCGTGTGCACGTAAGTGTGGTGTTTGCAAGTCGAAACCTTGCGGCGGTTTAACAAAAAGGAGGACAAAATTATGTCAGTAGTTTCAATGAAACAATTACTCGAAGCAGGTGTTCACTTCGGACACCAAACAAGAAGATGGAACCCAAAAATGGCTCCTTACATCTTCACAGAAAGAAATGGTATTTATATCATCGACCTTCAGAAGACTGTTAAGAAGCTTGAAGAGGCTTACACCTTCATCAACCAGATCGCTCAAGAAGGCGGCGATGTACTTTTTGTAGGTACAAAAAAGCAGGCTCAGGATTCTGTTAAAGAAGAAGCAGCACGTTGCGGTATGTCATACGTTAATGCTCGTTGGCTTGGTGGTATGCTTACAAACTTCCAGACAATTCAGAAGAGAATCAGAAGACTTGCTCAGCTTAATGCTATGGAAGCAGACGGCA
>JAZUMM010000026.1:0-4335 GCA_045603625.1 Acutalibacteraceae bacterium
CCTTCATTTTGCATTTTTCATTCTGCATTTTGCATTGAAAAACTTATACAATTGGTATAAGTTTTTCTTTTCCGCCCATATAAGGTCTTAATGCTTCGGGAATGTTCACGCTACCATCTGCATTAAGGTTATTCTCAAGGAATGCAATAAGCATTCTGGGAGGAGCAACAACTGTGTTGTTGAGAGTATGGGGGAAGTATTTTTTATCTTTTCCGCCTGCACGGATTTTGAGTCTTCTTGCCTGAGCATCGGAGAGGTTTGAGCAAGAGCCAACTTCAAAATATTTCTGCTGACGGGGACTCCAGGCCTCAACGTCAATAGATTTAACCTTAAGGTCTGCAAGGTCACCTGAACAACATTCAAGCGTTCTTACAGGAATATCAAGTGTACGGAAAAGGTCAACTGTATTTTTCCAGAGCTGGTCAAACCAGTATGGACTATCCTCAGGCTTACAAACAACAATCATCTCTTGCTTTTCAAACTGATGAATTCTGTACACGCCACGTTCCTCAATACCGTGTGCGCCCTTTTCTTTACGGAAGCACGGTGAATAGCTTGTAAGAGTTTGAGGAAGCTTCTCTTCAGGAACAATTGTATCAATAAATTTACCTATCATTGAGTGCTCGCTTGTACCGATAAGGTAAAGGTCTTCACCCTCAATTTTATACATCATAGCATCCATTTCAGCAAAGCTCATAACGCCGGTTACAACATTTGAACGAATCATAAATGGTGGAATGTAATATGTGAAGCCGCGGTCAATCATAAAATCTCTTGCGTAAGAAATAACTGCTGAGTGAAGTCTTGCAATATCACCGCAAAGATAATAAAAGCCGTTACCTGCAACACGAGCAGCACTATCAAGGTCTATACCGTCAAAACGCTCCATAATTTCTCTGTGATACGGAATTTCAAACTCCGGCACAACAGGCTCACCAAAACGTTCAACCTCTACGTTTTCGGAATCGTCTTTACCGATTGGAACTGATGGGTCAATTATATTCGGAATAACCATCATAATATCATTAACCTTTTTAGAAAGCTCTGCTTCTTGCTCTTCAAGCTCTGCAAGACGTTTTGCATCTGCTGCAACCTGAGCCTTCATTGCTTCTGCTTCTTCCTTTTTGCCTTGTGCCATAAAGCCACCAATCATTTTACTGTTTTTGTTTCTTGAAGCACGAAGATTATCTGCCTCACCCTTCACTTTACGGCTCTGAGCATCAATTTCAATTACTTCATCAACAAGACCAATTTTACTGTCCTGGAATTTATTTTTAATATTCTGTTTAACAATTTCCGGATTTTCTCTTAAAAATTTAATATCAATCATTTTAACTATCTCCCGTTTTTATTCTACATTATCAAAAATTTTCAAAAGCTTTTTAAGGTCACTATCATCAAAAAACTCAATTTCAAGCGAGCCTTCTTTATTTGATTTTGTAACCTTGACTTTTTTTTTAAGTTCATCAGAAGGAGCAAGCTCAACCTCATCGTAATAAGGATTACGCTTTCTCACCTTTTTACCGGTTGCTGAAGAAGCACCCGATTTTCGTGCAAGGCGTTCCGTTTCACGAACGGAAAGACCTTCTTTAACAACAAGCCTTGCAAGCTCAATTCTATACTCATCATCTTCAGCAATAAGAATTGCTTTTGCATGACCTGCAGAAAGCTTTTCTTCAAGAACAAGGCTTTGAATTTCATCAGGTAAAGAAAGAAGCCTGAGGGCATTTGTTACTGCAGAACGTGAACAACCTATAATTTCTGAAATTTGCTCCTGAGTATAGCTGAATTTTTCTGCAAGCTCCTTAAAGCCCTTTGCAGTTTCCATGGGATTCAGATTTTCTCTTTGCAAATTTTCAACAAGAGCAAGCTCAGCTACCTGCGCATCTGTTAAATCCTTTATAATAACAGGCACCTCGGTAAGCCCTGCCATACGTGAAGCACGCCAACGGCGTTCACCTGCAACAAGCTGATACGAATTATCACCGTTCGGCCTTACAAGTAAGGGCTGCAAAACGCCGTGCTTTGCAATACTGTCTGCAAGCTCACTAAGAGCATCTTCGTTAAAATACTTACGGGGCTGCTCTCTGTTAGGCTCAATATCAATAAGCTTAACCTTCACGGCACCTGAAGATGTAAGCTCTTCAGTAGAGTTATCTTGAAAAATATTACCAAGACCTCTGCCCATTGCTTTTTTTACTGCCATTTATTTCACCTTATTTCTGCATTTTCAAAAATTCTTCTGCCAGAGCATTGTAGCTTTCGGCACCACGTGAACCACGGTCATAATAAATTACAGGCTCACCAAATGATGGTGCTTCGGAAAGACGCACATTTCTGGGAATAACTGTGGCATAGACTTTTTTAGGAAAGAAGTTTTTAACCTCTGTTACTACTTGCTGAGTAAGATTAAGTCTGCCATCGTACATTGTGAGAAGAACACCTTCAAGCTCAACATAAGGATTATAAAGCCTTTTAATTGTACGTACTGTTGCCATAAGCTGAGCAAGACCCTCAAGTGCGTAATATTCACATTGTATAGGCACTATAAAGCTATCTGACGCTGTAAGTGCATTAAGAGTGATAAGCCCCAAGGACGGCGGACAATCAAAGAAAATAAAATCATAGTCATCCTGAACAATTGCAAGGGCATTTTTTAAAAGTGCTTCCCTTTTGTCAAGCATTGCCATTTCAAGTTCGGCACCTGCAAGATTTATGTTTGAAGGTATAATATCTACACCTTGAAATTTTGTTTTAATTATTGCTTCACGGGCAGTACAGGAACCAATTAAAAGCTCGTAAGAGGTTGCAGTAAGTGACTTTCTGGAAATACCGTAACCGCTTGTGGAGTTGCCCTGAGGGTCAATATCTACAAGTAAAACTTTTTTACCCATAGCACCGAGACAAGCAACGAGATTAACTGCACTTGTAGTTTTGCCCACGCCACCTTTCTGATTAACAACAGAAATTATTTTTGCCATTTGAAGCGTTCCTTTCGTAATATTGTAAATGATTTTATTATGCATATCATTCAACTGAAAATCGTAATTTTATATACACACAAACACAAAATTACCCTATTTTCCTATTATGTATATATTTATTAGAGTATATCATATATATAAGAAAAAGGAAATAGATTAACGCGATTTTTTTGCGTTTTTATGTTAGAAAAAAATAAAGATTCTTTGATAAAATTTACCTATCAAAGAACCTTTATTTTTTATTATATCATACTTCGTGAAGATAAAAATCTATTACTTCATCAAGGTCATCGGGATTCCTGCCCGACGTGATTGCAATATGATAATATTTACGCTTGTTTTCTTCATCCCCAAGAAGAGCATAAATAACTGCAAGAAGCGTTGCCGCCTCCATACCGTTGTTTTTAAGCTCAAGTGCATATTGTGCATCCTTTATTGATTTTTCATAATCTGCCATACGGAAATAGCAATTGGCACGATTCATATAAAGAATATAATCATCAGGCGCAATTTCAATAACAGTATTATAATGCTCCAACGCCTTTTCATTGTTACCCATAGCACTGTACAAAACGCCAAGATTGCCGTGCACCTGCTCATTTTCAGGGTCAAATTCAAGAATATCGTTATATAGCCTTACTGCCTCTTCAGGCTCACCGGCATCCTCATAACAAAGCGCCATAAAAAGAAATACCGGAAATTTATCTTCTTTATTTTCGGCCTCATTTTTAAGCTTTGAGAAAATTTCTAACGCCTTAAGGATTTTATTTTCATTATAAAGACGGCAACCTGAAAGAAGCTTTTTACGTAGGTCAGGCTTAGTTGAAAAAGCCACACCAATCTCCTTTTGGTACGCCTTTTCCATTGACTTAAGAGTAAGCCTGTTACCAAGACCGTGAGAAAGTCTGATTATGGTACTGATAAGCACGCAAATTATTGCCAGCATTCTGAAAAGATGCTCTTTATAATCCACGTGCAATGCAACAACCTCATAAAGATAATACGCCACAAGGCCAAGAATAGCCATAACGAGCACCGAAATTATAGCAATGATTTTTTTGTTATTATTCATCATTATCACCAAAAAATACAAGTATTTTCGCCGCATTATTTCCTCATTTTTAAGTATATCATACAAGAAAAATAAAGTCAACGAACACCAAAATCTTCTTGACAATAAAGAACATAATATGTATAATATCTTTTGTTCAGTGCTGATATAGCTCAGTAGGTAGAGTGCATCCTTGGTAAGGATGAGGTCACCGGTTCAAATCCGGTTATCAGCTCCAAAAGCGGCAACGTTTGTTGCCTAAAAGAATAAAGAATAGAGAATAAATAAGAAATAATATAA
>JAZUMM010000027.1:0-3333 GCA_045603625.1 Acutalibacteraceae bacterium
ATTATTTTTTTCAACATATCCAATATTAACCACATTTCTAAGATGATTGGTTAAATCTTTTTTTGCTTTTGCTATGTTTTCTTCTGAATTAAAACCTAAATCAAAAGATTTTTTCAGAATATCAACAATTGAACTCAAGATGCTATAACCTGTCTCATCAACATAATCCACCGGATCATTCTCACAATAAGCAAAAAGGTTGTAGGAAAGGAGTGTGCCTGTTGTACCGAGGTAATCTGTACTGTCAGCATTTATAAACCTACAGATTTCCGGGTCATAATAACGGCTTTGCAAGTAATAAAGCTCAATATCGTAGTCGTAGCAGTAGCCACGATATGTGAACGGATTTACATTTGAAAGCGTTACGGCAATGAGCATATTTTGCATACTTGTTGCATTATACGTTATTTCGCCCCATGAAGTGTAGCTATATGTAAGAATCACTGCCCCATCTTCATCAACGATTGCCGTAATATCGCCTTGACCGTTTTTAAGGTAAAGATAAGCCTCAGTATTATTAAGAATAAAGCCCCTTACCTCACCGAAAGAATCGTAAATAAATCTTGCTGTGTTTGCAACTCCGTTTGCAGTATGAGTTAAAAGAACAAGCTTACCACCGGAATATACATAGTCGTAACGTGCAGTTTCAGTACCGTTTGTTTTAACAATTTTTTGGTACCTCATTCCGTCAACATCATAGCTGAACGAAACTTGTACATTGCCTTTTGAATAGCTAGATAATTCTCTGCCACGCCACGTGAACGTTGCACCTTTGTAGCTTAACGGATTACCCAGAGCATCATAAGTTATGTTACCGCCGTTGTAGCTTGTTAATTTATCTTCCCAAGCATTTGCGCCATAGGTGAAAACATCTGTATCAACAAGTGTGCCGCCTGTGTAGGTTTCGCGACTTGTAATATTACCGTTTGAATCATAAGCATATTCGTAAGTGGTTGCACCATTAGTTTCTGAAATAAGCTGACCTAATTCATCGTAAGTATATGTAGTTGTGCCGCTTAAATTTACAATACTTGAAGTAGTTGATATACTTGTGATTCTGCCGTTTGAATCGTATGAATAAGTGTAATTTGCAGTGTTGTTTTCATCACCTGCGATAGTGTTGTTAATTGCAGAAATTAAACTTGTTGTAACATCACCCGTTGTTTTATATTGATAATTTGCAGTAATTGATGAAAAATCCGCAACATCGGTATCTAACGGATTTTTTGACATAACCACAACAGATTCGTTCCTACCGAACCAATCACTAACGGTTTGTGTACCAATCGTTTTGCCACCAATAACTGCTTCGGTTTCGGTAGTTTTGCCTGATAAACCATCATACACACTCTCATAAATATTATGAGTATAAGAAATGCCGTTTACAGTTTCCTCAGTAATGTTTACAGGAGAATTTTCTGTATCGTCTTCTTCTATTTCAGGCGTAACATCTGCAATTTCATATATAACCTGATTTGTATTTATATCACTAACTACAAGACCGGTATCGGTATATGTAATTTGGTGACCTGTTGCATTATCGCGAACAGAAACAAGGTTACCTAAATTATCATACTCATAGTTATATATAACTGAATCTTCTTCGCCATCAACAAGAATATATTTTTTTACACTTGAAATATTGTTATTTGTATAAAAATACTCAACTGTAAAATCTTCACCAACAGTATCGCCAAACACGATATTGTTAAGTCGTGACCTGTTTATACCGTTACCATAATTGTAGCTAACAATAATGACTTCGTCAACAGAAACATTTTTAATTTGTCCCCATAAATCATATGAATATTCATACTCAATATCAGATGTTTCTACAGATTCAAGGTAATCGCCGTTATAAGCATAGTTTACAGCAGTTTTAACGACTCCGTCGCTGAGACCTGTAACATCTGTTTGAGCAAGAGCAAGGTAACCCATAGAATTATATTGATATGATGTTTCTGTACCTGAACCATCAGTAGCAGAAATCATCAAACCAGCATCATTATATGTATAAGATGAGGAAATATTATCTACGTTAATTTCAGATATTATATTATTTAAATCATTTGAATAATTAACTGTAGACTGCATATATTTGTTACCATCGTAAGATTTTGATACAACAACGGTTCCGTCTTCGCTTTTTTCTTCAATATTTCCGCGACGTTTACATTGAACACACGTGCAAAGCTCTTTACTTGCACACGTACACAAGCAATCTAATTCTTCACAGTCATCACACGGACAATTTTGTGTGTCTTCTGTTGTGACATCAGCCTCTTCTAATACTTCTTCTGTTGTAATATCATCAAAATCAAAAGAAACTGCTGAAGAATTTTTTGTTAATTCAATGCCTGTTGCATAAGAATCATTTATAATATTTTTTACGATAATGGTAACATTAACAGTTTCTGTATCTGCTTTTAAAACAAAGGTATCTGTTGCATATTGCCAACCATCATTGCGACTTTCAAAGTCAACTGCAAAATCCTCTGATTTTTCTGTGGTTGTTTCAGTTCCGTTTTCATCTGTTACAGTTTCCATATACGTGTAACTTACCTTAAGCTGAGCAACACTTGGGGATTGTTGTGAAGAATAAGCCTCATCAAAAAAGCCCTTGAACCAACCACCAATTGAATAAACGTTGCCCTTTTTACCCGAAATATTAACGGTTTGTGTTACGGATGAAACATGGTCAACAAGCTCGGTGCTCTCAAACACCGGCAAACCACCGGATAGTTTAACCGCATTGACATTTTTACCATTAATTGAATTTGAAACTATTGTCGCTTCACTCCAATATTCATTAGAGTTATTAAACGACCCATTTTCAATTAAATTATATTCTGCAACACCATAACCACTTTCAAGCTGAACCGCATCTACATAGTACGCACCTTGACTCTGTTCAAAACCAATACTTGCAGTTATTTTTACCGGTTCAAAATTATTTGTTGGTTCATATGTAACGCTAAAGCGTTCCCAATCTTCACTTGATGATATTTTTATTGTTTTTACTTGTGTTGAATTATTTGAATCAATCGCAGTAATTTTTAGGGTTAATTCGCCTGCAGTCTGTGATTTTACATATGCCGATAAAGTATATGCAGATGAATTAGATATGTTTATTGTTTGCTCAATATATTTTGTTACATTGCTTTCACTTGAAATAAGCTGTGCATATTCACCATCAAAAGCATCTTCAATTTCAGTTCTTTCAAAATTTGTTGACCAATATTTGCTTTTTGCAGTAACTATAGCAGAGTTTTCTTCAAAAGAACTGTTTTTCAAAAGATTTTCGGAAGAAACTTGCCAGTCATAATTTTCAAT
>JAZUMM010000028.1:0-6017 GCA_045603625.1 Acutalibacteraceae bacterium
ACATGGCTACGATCCGACTTGTCAGACGGTATGCCCCAATTTTTTGAGGTAACTGCAAAAGAAGTGAATTATGCACTCAGGGATACTATTGATGAAATTACAAATGCTATAAAAAGTGTTCTGGAAATTACACCACCGGAGCTTGTTAATGATATTGCTAACGATGGTCTTTTCCTTTGTGGTGGGCTCTCGTATATGTTCGGGCTTGATAAATACATCAGCGAGTCAACAGGTATGACGGTTCATCTTCCGGGTAACCGGACAGAGGCAGCGGCAATCGGCTGCCTCAGAGCATTAAATGAAGAAAATTATTTGGCACAGAACGGCTACCATTTTGTAACCTTAGAAACACTCAATTTGTGAGGTAATTATGAAAATTCTTGTTATAGACGGCAACTCCATATTGAACAGAGCATTTTACGGTATACGTATGCTCACAACTAAAGACGGCAAATTTACAAACGGCGTTTTTGGCTTTATGAACATTCTTCTTGGTCTTTTAGAGGAGCATAAGCCGGAGGCGGTTGCAGTTGCTTTTGATGTTCATCATCCAACGTTCCGTCACGAAATGTATACAGAGTATAAGGGCACTCGTAAGCCTGCTCCTGCAGAGCTTATAGAGCAATTTCCCGTGCTTAAAGAAGTGTTGACAGCTATCGGTATAACTGTTGTAGAAAAGCCGGGCTACGAGGCAGATGATGTTTTAGGTACACTTTCTGCTGCCTGTACAAAAGATAATTTTTGTTATATTTTAACAGGTGACAGAGATAGTCTTCAGCTTGTTAAAGAGAATGTTAACGTCCTTCTTGCCACAACAAAAATGGGTAAAAGTACAACTGTTGTTTACGATGAAGCAAAAATAAAAGAGGTATACGGTGTTACACCTGATGAGCTTATAGATATTAAAGCAATTCAGGGCGATACATCTGATAATATTCCCGGTGTTGCAGGTATTGGTGAAAAAGGCGCACAGGAGCTTATACAAAAGTTTCATTCAATTGAATACATTTATGATAATCTTGAAAGCCTTGATATTAAGCCGGGTATGAAGGTTAAATTGGAGGCTTCTAAGGATAAGGCATTCTTAAGCAAAGCTTTAGGCAGAATTTGCCTTAGTGCACCTGTAAGCACAGATTTAAATGACTATTTAGTTAAAGAGGCAGATGTAAAAAAGGCAACAGATTTACTTACTTCTCTTGAAATGTTTAAAATTCTTAAACGCCTTAATTTCAGTGAAGAGGCAGTTACGGTAGATGAAAATGCAACTGCTGTTACTCTTTTTGAAGAAACAGACTATGCACAGTTATATTCACAAATAAAAGAAAACGGCAAAGCATATTTTACCGTTAAATATAATGATTGCGGTATAGAATACATTCTTTTTAAAACCGCAAAAGGCGTTATTCTTACTCTTAATAACGACTTTATGTTTTTATCCTTTGTATCTGATTTGTTTTCAGATGCAGGTATAGAAAAATATACAGACGATATTAAACGTCTTTACAGCTTTTGTGATTCAAGCGGTATAGAGCTTTTAAACGTCAAGCTGGATACTTCTCTTGCCGCATATCTTCTTAACCCCAATTCCAATGATTATTCTGTTTCTGCTTTACGTGGTATATACGGACTTGGTGCAGTTAAGGTAGATGCAACGGGCTTAGAGGATTTTTACGAAAGTGAAAAGGAGTACGTGCACAACGGTGCTTGTATGGAGTCGCTTAGCGTTAAGCTCCTTGCTGCAATTGAAGAAAAAAATCAAAAATCACTTCTTGAGAATATAGAAATTCCTCTTGCCAGAGTGCTTGCATCTATGGAAAGAGAGGGCTTTCTTGTAGATAAAGAGGGTATTGAAGAGTATAACGATAAAATTTCAACCCGCCTTGAAGAATGTCTTAAGGATGTTTACAATATGGCAGGTTGTGAATTTAACCTTAATTCACCAAAACAGTTGAGCGAGGTTCTTTTTGATGAGGATAAGCTTAATCTTCCTCATAAAAAGAAAACAAAAAGCGGTTACTCAACTAATGCCGAGGTGCTTGAATCTTTAAGAGATAAGCATCCTATTATTAATTGTATTCTTGAATACAGAGGCCTTCAAAAGCTTAAATCTACTTATTGCGAAGGTCTTTTGAAGGTTATAGATAACGATGGCAGAATTCATTCAACTCTTAACCAGACAGAAACACGTACAGGCAGAATTTCTTCTGCAGAGCCTAATCTTCAGAATATTCCTGTAAGAACGGAACAGGGCAGAGAATTAAGAAGATTCTTTGTTGCTAAAGATGGCTATTCTTTAGTTGATGCTGACTATTCACAAATTGAGCTTCGTGTGCTTTCAGCCTTGGCTAAGGATAAAAATATGATAGATGCATTTGTTAACGGTGTAGATATTCACTCTGTTACTGCATCACAGGTTATGGGTATACCCTTAGAGAATGTCACTTCTGCTGATAGAAGAAAAGCAAAAGCCGTAAACTTTGGTATTGTGTACGGTATTGGTGCATTTTCACTTTCTCAGGATATTGGTACATCCGTTCAGGAAGCAGACCGTTATATAAAGGGTTACCTTGCAAATTATTCAGGCGTTGCCGCATTTATGGAAAATGCAAAAAAATCTGCAAAGGAAAAAGGCTATGCCGAAACCTTCTTTGGCAGAAGAAGATATTTGCCTGAGCTTAACGAATCAAATGCAATCAGGCGTAGCTTTGGTGAACGTGTTGCAATGAATATGCCTATTCAGGGCACAGCGGCAGATATAATCAAAATAGCAATGATTCGTGTTTATGAACGTCTTAAAGCAGAGTTTCCGAAAGCAAAACTTATTATGCAGGTGCACGATGAGCTTATTATTGAAGCACCTGAGTCACAGGCAGAGGAAGTTGCAAAGCTTCTTAAAAATACAATGGAAACTGCTTGTGAAATGGCAGTACCTTTTACTGTTGAGGTTGCTTGCGGTAAAACGTGGTACGATACAAAATGATGGATTTAAAAATTGTAAAAATGTCTCACAGTCACGTTGAAGAGCTTGCCCTTATAGAGGAAGAGTGCTTTTCTGTTCCGTGGACTGTAAACGGATTGAAGGAAGAGCTTTCAAATAGCCACGCCCGCTTTTATGTTGCTGTGTGCGATGGTGTTGTGGCAGGTTATATAGGCGCGCACAATATTGTTGGTGAGGTATATATAACAAATGTTGCGGTTAAAAATTCTTTCAGAAAAAAAGGTATCGGCAAGGCACTTGTTGACCACCTTGTTTGTGAAGGTATAAGCGAAAATGCAGATTTTGTAACGCTGGAAGTCCGCAAATCAAATAATAATGCAATAAGGCTTTACGAAAAAACAGGCTTCTCTGTTGTTGGGGAACGTAAGGATTTTTACTCTTCTCCTCGTGAAGATGCATTGCTTATGACAAAATTTTTAAGGTGATAAATTTCATGAAAATTCTCGGTATTGAATCTTCTTGCGATGAAACTGCCGCATCTGTTGTGGAGGATGGCAGAATAGTTTTATCAAACGTAGTTGCCTCTCAGGTTGAGGAGCACAAAATTTATGGTGGCGTTGTGCCTGAAATTGCTTCAAGGCGACACACAGAAGCAATCTGCGGTGTTGTGGAAAAGGCGTTGAGTGATGCAGGCTGTACTCTTAATGATATTGATGCAATTGCCGTAACCTATGCACCGGGGCTTATTGGTGCTTTGCTTGTTGGCGTGAATTATGCAAAAGGTGTTTCACTTGCAACAGGCATACCTCTTGTGCCTGTTCACCATTTAAGAGGTCACATTGCTTCAAACTATATATCCGATAGTGAAATCAAGCCGCCGTTTCTGGCTCTTGTTGTGTCAGGCGGCCACAGTCATATTATAAACGTAAAGTCATATACCGAGTTTGAGGTTATTGGCAGAACACGTGACGATGCCGCAGGCGAAGCGATGGATAAAGCCGCAAGAACAGTCGGACTTCCGTATCCCGGTGGTGTGAATCTTGATAAAATTTCTGTGAATGGCGACGAAAATAAATATAAATTTCCAAAGCCGAAAATTACAGATTCCGAATATGATTTCAGCTTTTCGGGGCTTAAAACCTTTGCAGTCAATCTTGTACATAATGCAAGCCAAAAGGGTGAAGAGGTAAAGGCAGAGGATTTGGGTGCATCATTTATAAAGGCGGTAACAGACCTTTTGTGTGAGCATACAATGAAAGCTGCAAAAGAATTAAAGGCAGAAAAAATTGTTCTTGCAGGCGGTGTTTCTGCAAATTCACGCCTTCGCCGTGTGATGACAGCGGAATGCGAAAAAAGAAATATTAAACTTTTTATGCCTGAGCTTAAATACTGTGGCGATAACGCCGCAATGATAGCCTCACAAGGCTATTTCGAGTTTTTGACCGGTAAAACTGCAGACCTTTCTCTCAATGCAGTTGCAAGTATGCCAATAGATAAAAATTAAAAATCGTTTAAATTATTAAAATAAACGGAGTGAAAGTTACAAGCTTTCACTCCGTTTTGTAATATTTTATTACCATTTATAATTATGTAACTGCCCTTTATTTTGTAAGGTAGGGTAATTGAGCTGCCTTAGTGCCTCGTAAACGCCTATTGCAACGGCATTAGAAAGGTTAAGGCTACGTGCATCATCTATCATAGGTATTCTTACACATTCATCGGGATGCTCTAAAAGAAGCTCTTCCGGTAGACCTTTTGTTTCTTTACCAAAAATCAAATATGATTTGTCGGTATACGTAACGTCGGAATGTGTGCAACGTGCCTTTGTTGTAAAGAAAAAGAAATTACCATCCTTGTTCTTTTCAAAAAAATCATTCATATTTTCATAATACGTTAAATCAAGCAGGTGCCAGTAATCAAGGCCTGCTCTTTTTAATTTTTTATCGTCAATGGTAAATCCCATAGGCTTTACTATATGTAGCCTTGCGCCCGTTGCGGCACAGGTGCGGGCAATGTTGCCTGTGTTCTGAGGTATTTCAGGCTCAACAAGAACAATATTCAATTCACTCATACTAATTTAAGTTCCTTTAAATAAAACGGTATTCCACGTTCAAAATCAACGCCGTATTTAATTGGTTTGTCCATAGTTTGTGTACGTTTAATACAGTCGCAAACGTATCTTACGGCAATTGCCATTGCTTCGTGAAGCGGGAAGCCGTTAAGAAGTGCACCGCAGAAGGAGCTTGCAAAAACGTCGCCTGTACCGTGGTATGCACCTTCAAGACGGTTTTCAAAATAATAATGGGGAACTCTGTCCTGACCGATGCATGCAGCGCCCAACTTGCTTTCTTCAAAGCAAACACCTGTAAGAATAACATTTTTTGCACCCATATCAAGAAGCTTATTCAAAAGCTTTTCAATGTATTCTTTTGTTTGCACACCGTCGCAAAAATTTTCGTTGACCATAAAGCAGGCTTCTGTAATATTCGGTAGAATAATATCGGCTTCAGAGCAAAGCTTTGCCATTTCTTTTGCAAAATTCTCATCAAATATTGCATACATTTTACCGTGGTCTGCCATACAAGGGTCGGCAATGAAAAGGTTATTTTCTGTTTTAAAATCACGCGCAAATTGTTTTACAATGTCTATCTGGTCAAAGGAGCCGAGAAAGCCTGAGTATATTGCCTGCGGATTAATGTCTATTGTCTGCCAATGCTTAGAAATTTTTGGCATATCTTCAGTTAAATCGCGATATGTATAACCTTCAAAACCGCCTGTATGTGTAGAAAGAACTGCAGTAGGCATACATACAGTTTCAATACCTGCGGCAGAAATAATAGGCAGTGCTACGGTTAAAGAACATTTACCGAAGCCTGAAATATCGTTAATTGCAATAAGTCTTTTTTGACTTGTCATCGTATCACGACCTTTTCTTTGAATAGGGTGAAAGGAATTATCCGAACCGTGTTTTATACAGGCGGATTTCCGTTCATCCTGTGTTAAAATACTCGCCAATCCGAAAGGATTAGCTGCGTTTTTGCCTTGGCTGACCAAAAATCCGCACTGTATAAAATCTTCG
>JAZUMM010000029.1:0-5002 GCA_045603625.1 Acutalibacteraceae bacterium
GTATTCTCCTTAGGTATAGAAACCGAACCAGGGTTAACATACAATATGCCGTCAACATCCTCTATTTTACTTACGTGTGTATGACCGTTAAAAAGCACGTCCCCTTTTCTGAGTTTAGGCATATTCTGCAAATTGAACTTATGACCGTGGGTTAAAAAGAAGGTTCTGCCGTTATTGAATAAAAGTGCATAATCTGCAAGAACGTTGAAATCAAGAACCATATCATCAACCTCTGCCTCGCAGTTACCGCGAACACACAGTATTTCTTCTGCCATTGAATTAAGAAGCGCTATTACTCCTTTGGGATTATACTCCTCAGGCAAATCATTACGAGGGCCATGATACAAAACATCGCCTAATAATATTAATTTGTCACATTTTTCTTCATTATATCTTCTAACCAACTCCTTACAGTATTTTAAAGAGCCGTGTATATCTGACGCTATAAATAATTTCATTGCATCCTCCAAAATCAGAATATTTCTTACTTTATATAGAATACCATAGCAAATAAAACTTTTCAACAAATTCCCCGAGATATTATTTATTGTCAAAAAATAGTTTTTATGCTATAATTCAGTCTATAAATTTCCAAAGGAGGATAATTATGACTGATAAACCCATGAAAAAATATATGAAAAAATCAGAAATCATAACGTTCGGTATCGGCCTTTTCGGTGTAGCACTTCTTACCGGCTGGATGCCTGACTACACAGCAACCTTCTTTGCCGACTTTGCTTTTAAAGGAAATGGTTTTGATTCCAAAACAATGGCGGATGCCATATCAACTGTTTTCCTTGTAGCCGGTATTGTAGGTGCTGTTTGTGAGCTTGTTATCGGCTACCTTGTTGACAATACCCGTACAAGGCTCGGCAAGGTAAAGCCATGGATTGGCTTCGGCGTTATTCCGTTAGGTATTGTTTCAATACTTGTTTTTGTTGCGCCAAACACACAAAACCAGACTCTTGCTATTATATGGATGTTTGTTATCTATTCTTTGTACACCGCATTTTCTTGTGCAGTTGAAAGTCCAAGCAACTGTTTTGGTTCCCTTTGTTCCCCTAACCCAAGTGAACGGTCAAGCGCAATTTCAATTGCTTCATTTTTACGTTCAGTAGGGCAAAGCGGCGGTATGGTTGTTATTCTTGTTGTGGGCATTGTAATGAAGGCCATTATGGGTGAACAACAGTATAAAAATGCAGAAGCACAAGGTCTTGACCTTTTGATTTCAACTGCAGTTTGTGTTTTAGGACTTATTTTATTTGTAATGATTTTCTTCACAAACAATGAAGAACGCGTACCCTTCACTCAAGAAAAGGTTTCTCTCAAGGATGCAATTAAAGTTGTGTTTATGAATAAAAATCTGCTTATGGTTTCTTTAACTAAGCTTGCAGGCTTCGGCAGAGGCGTTTACGGTACTGTATCACTTTACATTGCAATATATCTCTTAGGCTCAAAAGATTTAAAGCTTGCTTTACTTCTTCCTATGGGAATAGGTACTGCCGTAGGAACATTGCTTGTTAACCTTGTTCTGAAAAAATTCTCAACTAAAAAAACGTATATTCTTTTCTGCATTTACGGTGCATCATCTCTTTCAATTCTCTTCCTTGTTTCTAATGCAGTAGGCTTCGGCGATACTCTTATTATCCCCTTCCTTATTCTCAACTTTTTCTGTGGTCTTCAGCACGGCAACACTAATGTTACACCAAATATTATGATTGCAGACTGCGTTGATGAAATTGAGTATAAAACAGGTAAAAGACAAGAAGGTCTTGCATATGCAGGATATGGCCTTTTCTCAAAAATCGCAAGCGCATTCACAAAAGGTCTCGGACCATGGCTCCTTTATACATGGTCAGGTTACGCAATTTCTGCAGATGCAAACGTAGCATACGCAGCACAAACAAACGACACACTCAATAAATTTCTTATGATATACACCATTATCCCTGCCGCATTTGTTGTTTTACAGGCAGTGCCAATCCTTTTTTATGATATGGTTGGTGAAAAGAAAGAAAAAATAACTAAAGAGCTTATTGAACGTCGTGCACAGAATGCTGCAAAAGAAAATTAAGGAGGCGATAGTATGGCTAAAAGCAATAAATCATTCAATACAAAAATATATGCCGTTATCGTTTTCTTTATAATGGCAGGTTTCCTTGCAACTATTACAACAATTACATACAAAAACAAATACAACGGCTTTAACCCCGAAAAGGTTGCAACCGCTTATGCAGAAAGCATAGTCAACCGTGGCGACGGCTACAATGCATATAAAAATACAATAATCAGCAAAAATTATAAGTATGGTGATTTTATACGAGAGTACTATATGTACCCCGTAATATACAGAGATACAACATATAAACCGGGCGACAGTACCGATGAGCTCAAGGGTTATAACGATGAAAGTTATATTTCCGATAAAACCTCAACCGATACAGGCTCTTTACAAGGTCAGGTTATTGACACAATGTACGACTACTATGTTCAACTTATTGAAGAAACTAACGGTTGGGATGACTACGATACATTTTTCACTAAATACTTTGATAAACTTGTTTCGGTACGCGAAGAGATTTTTGGTGACAAATATATGACCGATGAAATAATGTTCACTGCTCTTGAGTCAAACGTAAGCACTTACGGTGAATCACTTACAGGTACCGAAGAAGAAATTGATGCAAACACAGGCACCAAAACAAGTGAAAAAACAGTCGGTATGTACGAAGAAAAATTCGGTGAAGACTGTAAATTTGTTTACACAGTAAAATCTCAAAACTCTGTTGAAAACAAAAACGATTATATCGGTAAAATGGATACAGAAAAATTAAGTGCTTATAAAGTATCCGCAGACGATATAAGTGATGTTAAAATACTTATAATTGAAATTTCAATAAACGATACTACTGTTATTGATAGTTTAGAAATACCTGTTGTAAAAATAAACAGCACCTGGTATGTTGATAATACAAACGTTGACACAACCGAGCTTTACAATTTTTACAAATAAAAAACAGTCGTTCAGGGAAACCTGAACGACCTTTTTTTTATATAACGTTATTTTTTGCTAAAATTGTGGTTTTACCTTCAAAAGAAAGAGGTTTACCGTCAAGAGTTGTAACAACGCCGCCTGCCTCTTCCACAAGTAATTTACCTGCCGCAAAATCCCACGGCGAAACCTGCAGTTCAAAATAAAGCTCTGCCCTGCCACAAGCAACGTAACATAAATCCAAGGCAGCAGAACCGCTTCTGCGCACATCAAGCGCTTTATTAAAATATTGTGTAAGAACTTCAATTGTTTTTGGAAATAAATCTTTATCGTACGGTGAAGTACCGAAAAGAACAAGTGCCTTATTGACAGGTTGTGAAGAAACACTTATTTTTTTGCCGTTACAAAAAGCACCGTCACCTTTTATTGCATAAAAAATCTCATCAAGATACGGATTGTACACAACGCCTGCAACTGCCTCTTTCCCCTTCAGCAAAGCAACAGATATTGCACTATGATGGTAATTTTTAACAAAATTTGTTGTTCCGTCAATAGGGTCAACAACAAAAAAATAACCATCCGATGTTAAAGTGTCAGATGAGCCTTCTTCACCAATCAACTTTGCTTCAGGCATTATTTTTTTCAGACCCGCAAAAAGCATCTCCTGAATTTTTTTATCGTATTCCGTAACTAAATCTGTAACACCTGATTTAATTTCTATTGCCATTTTCTCGCGATCAGCATTAAGAATAACCTTACCACAATCCTTAACCAGAACACAAATTTCATTTACTATGTTCTTCAAAACAATCACCAGCATTTTCTGTTTTATCAATAGCATCATTATATCAATTAATATTTTTCTTTGCAACAAAAAACAAAGCAATTAGAAAATTCACTTGTATTTTCATTGTACTTATGATACAATTCAAAAGGTTTAGCTGTAAATACAAATAGAAGATATTGAAATAATTCAACCTCTTCACTATTCACTCTTACTTCTTAACTAAATATGCGGGTGTGGCGGAATTGGCAGACGCGCCAGATTTAGGTTCTGGTGGCACCCCCGTGCAGGTTCAAGTCCTGTCACCCGCACCAGAAAAAAGCATCGACTTTGTCGGTGCTTTTTTCAACTAAATCCACCCTTGCGGGTGGGTGAAATCGCCTGCTGCGATGAAATCCAACTTCGTTGGGTGAAATTCGCCTCAACGGCGAGTGGGTGGATTTAATTTCATCTGAGGCAAAGCCGAAGATTTCACCAGCGTTAGCTGATTTCACCCTTGCATCAGCCAGGTTTTCATTTGTGCAAGGGTTCGAATTCATACGCAAAAACGGCAAAAATATCTTTTTTGTAGCCCATATACAATAACGAAAGAGTCACTTGCGTGGCTCTTTTGTTATTTTATGAGAAAAGTAATTGGACTTGAACCTGCTCTCGGCGAAGCCGAACATAATCGGGTGTTCGCAAAGCGAATGATGGGCAGAGCCCATCAAGTCCTGTCACCCGCACCATATTTTAATGGCTCGAACCCCTTTGCCACAGGTAGGGTGTTCGGGCTATTTGCTTTTTAAATTACCTATTTGTGTATATTTTGTTATCATAAACATAAAATAGAATATATGCTTGACTTTTCAATATGTTTTTATTATAATATTTGATTGTGTAAACGATATGCCATAGACAGTAGGTAACAGTAAATCCTACCGAGGTGATTTAGAGAACTACTGGTGGCATTTTGTCACCAGTTTTGTTTTTTCTAAATATATTAATATTAGATACTATTTTAAGGAGCAGATATAAAATGTGCAAAGCCGCTGATATAGCAAAATTGACTATTTCTTATGGGATAGAATTTAAGGAGTCTATGTCCGATGAAAATTTCTTAATGGACTTTTACAAAGTTAATAAATTGCTGTATTTGGCGCAAGGATGCTACTTAGCAAAATATGGTGAAAAAATATTCGAAGAGGATATATATGCATATCCTTGTGGACCGTATATAAAAGAAT
>JAZUMM010000030.1:0-11383 GCA_045603625.1 Acutalibacteraceae bacterium
TGGAAGAATGTAGAGCCACTAACCCATCCGAATACCTTAACATTGTCTCTGCCTGCTTCTTTGTTTGCCTGGTCAAAACCTGTTGCACCTGAGAAACCGCCACCCATACAGATTACGGAGTCAACAGCGTTAAGCGGATCCACCATACCTAATGTGTAGCATCCGATATCACCTGCAACCATTACGTCTTTCAACTTGCCGATTTCGTAGAAGAAACCTCTGTGAGGACAACCTGCACAAAGTACAGGTGGCCTTGCAGGAACATTCACATCAGCTTTGAGTGAAGCCGCTGATTCATTTAAAATAACTTTTTTAATTAATCCCTGTGAATATTCACCCTGAAGAGTAAATTCTTTTTTGCCGAGAACGTTCGCACCGATTTTTTTGCAATGTGTTTCAATGTAATCGTCTAATTCTTCAAGAACATAAACTGTTTCACATTCATTACAGAAGTCCTTAATAAGCTTTTCAGGAAGAGGATAAACACAACCTAATTTGAGGTAGGATGCTTTATCGCCAAGTGCTTCCTTTGCATATTCATAGCATATACCTGCTGTAATTACACCAATTTTTTTATCGTTATACTCAACAGAGTTCAAACCGTTTACTACTGCTTCTGTTTCGCAATATTCAATCTGCTTTAATATTCTGTCCTCAACAACAACATGTTTACCTCTTGCATTAGCAGGCACCATAACATATTTTTGTGGATTTTTTTCATAAGCTTTAAGACCGGCATCATTTCTTTCACCAACGTCTGCAAGGCTTCTGGAGTGTGCAACTCTTGTAGTAAGACGGAGAAGAACCGGTGTATCAAAACGTTCTGAAAGCTCATAAGCAAGCTTTGAATACTTAAGGCATTCATCTGAATCTGCAGGTTCGAGCATCATAATTTTTGATGCCTGAGCATAGTGACGACTATCCTGCTCATTCTGAGAAGAATGCATACCGGGGTCATCGGCAACAACAATAACCATACCTGCATTTACACCTGTATAGCTGGATGTAAAAAGAGGGTCAGCAGCAACGTTGAGGCCAACATGCTTCATACCGCAGAATGAACGCGCACCTGCAACTGCTGCACCGAAAGCAACCTCACAAGCAACCTTTTCATTTGGTGCCCATTCACTGACTATTTCATCGTATGTAGAAATAAATTCGGTAACCTCTGTGCTTGGTGTACCCGGATAGCTTGATGCTACACGGCATCCACCCTCGTAAAGACCACGGGCAACAGCTTCGTTACCTAATAAAAGCTTTTTCATACTCATATACCTCTGAATTATTTTTTTATTTCGTTCTGTTTTGCAACAACGCTTTCGCCACAATACATCTGACGAAGCTTTGGTTTTTCAATTTTACCTGTCGGGTTACGCGGAACCTCAGCAAGAATAACCTTGCGTGGTCGCTTATATCTTGGTAAATCATAACAAAAATCGTTTACATCATCTTCTGTAAGAGTGTAACCCTCTTTTACCTCAATAATTGCCGCAGCAATTTCACCAAGACGAGCATCAGGAAGACCTATAACAGCAACATCCTTAACAGCATCATTCTTTCTGATGAAATCTTCAATTTGAACAGGATAAAGATTTTCACCACCGGAAATAATAACATCTTTTTTACGGTCAACAAGGAAAATAAAACCATCCTCATCCTCCTGTGCCATATCGCCTGTATAGAGCCAACCATCTTTAAGCACTTCGTTTGTTGCATTTTCATCCTTGTAATAACAAAGCATTACACCCGGACCTTTAACTGCAAGTTCACCGACCTCACCACGTGTAACCTCGTCACCATGTTCATTGCAAATTTTAACCTGCCAGCCATAGCCTGCCTTACCGATAGCGCCAACCTTATGTACATTTTCAACGCCAAGATGAACACAGCCCGGACCGATAGATTCACTAAGACCATAGTTTGTATCGTACTGATGATGAGGAAAAACATCAAGCCAACGTTTTATAAGACTCGGCGGAACAGGCTGTGCACCTATATGCATAAGTCTCCACTGACTGAGCTCATATTCATCAAGGTTAATTGCACCGCTTTCAATAGCATCAAGAATATCTTGCGCCCACGGAACAAGAAGCCATACGATAGTACATTTTTCTTCACTTGCTGTTTTTATAACTGTTTCAGGCTTTGTGCCTTTAAGAAGAACCGCCTTACTGCCTGCCACAAGAGAACCGAACCAATGCATTTTTGCACCTGTATGGTAAAGCGGTGGTATGCAAAGAAAAACATCGTCTCTTGTCTGAGAATGATGATTCTGCTCTGTCAATGCTGCGTGAACAAGACTCTTGTGTGCGTGAAGAATAGCCTTCGGGAAACCTGTTGTACCTGATGAGAAATAAACTGCCGCCTCATCTTCATCGGTAATAGTTATTGAAGGGTCGTGAGAAGAACAATAGGTTACCAATCTATCATAGCTTTCCGCAAATGTAGGACAATCTTCACCAACGTAAAACGTATATTTAATATCGGGAATCCTGTGAGAAATTTCTTCAACACGGCCTGTAAATTCAGGACCGAAAACAAGAACATCACTATCAGAAAGCTTAAGACAATATTTGATTTCCTCAGCGGTATAACGGTAATTCAACGGAACTGCAAGAGCACCCGTTTTAAGAATACCGAAATAAATAGGAAGCCACTCTATTCCATTCATAAGAAGAATGGCGACTCTATCGCCTTTTTTTATACCTCTTGAAAGAAGAAGGTTTGCAATACGGTTTGCTCTTTTATCAAACTCTCCCCAGGTTAATTCAGTTCTGCCGATATTGAAAGGGTTAGTTTCAATAAGCGAATATTCGCGCCATGTCTGACGATTCTTTTCCTGAATTTCAGGGTTAATTTCTACAAGAGCAACTTCGTTTTTGTAGTTTTTCGCATTGTTTACAAGAAACTCTGTAATTGGCAATTTATTCATTCCTTTTTCTATATTCTACAAAAAATAACTTGAAAATTATAACACACACATATTCTAAAAGTCAACCAAACTTATAAAGTCTTTAAATAACTCCTTACGTCAAACAAATCAACAGGACTGTTATTCTTTAAATATAACGGATGATGAGGATGACCTTTAACGGAACGCTTACCCACAGTATACCATTGTGCACAGTATTCATTACCTATATCAACCATCTCTTTAACGCAGGAAACAAGATAAGGACGTTTTTCAATTATAGTGCCCCAGGCTGCCCATACAGACGGTTTATTACCATCTTTGTAGGACGACAAAACATACCTGAATGCCTGCATATTTTCTTTATGTAAAAAGTCATTAAAGCAACTATCCATATCCTCAGGATTAGTTGCTCTCTGAGCATACACATTAAACATTATAAAGCTATCATACCCATTGAATTTTGCAGTTCTTTCAACAGATTTTAAAGTATTATCTAAATCATCAGGCTTCGCAGTTGAAGGATTAATGCCTATGCAAATCAGCGGATTTGCACCTTTTGTGCCAAGAATATATCTGTATTCTGTATATGCATTGGGAACATACAACCACTTTTCTCTGTCATATTCAAATGAGCCGTTACCTTCAGTTTCAAGCGCTTCTTTGAAGGTAAGAATCTGAAGCGCTCCTGTTTCGCATTTTGGAATATGCACCAAATCACATCCTTTACTCTATAAAAGAAATTATACGTCTTTCACGGACTATTTTCAACTTCTTTTTAGTATACATATAAAAAGTATACACTTGACTATTTTTATGAGGTTTAATATAATAAAATATGTGAAATTTTAGCTAATTATAGCCTTAGGAGAGATACTTATGTTTCATTCAATGAATATTGCAGGACTTGACAGAAAATTACCTCTTTGCCCGTTAAATGAAAAGCTTATGATTGCAGGCTTTGTTATGTTTGGTGATGCAGAGCTTACAGTTGCTTGTGCTGACGAGCTTTTAAAAAAGGCTCCGCAATTTGACTACATAATTACTGCAGAAGCAAAAGGTATTCCCCTTGCTCACGAAATGTCTCGCCAAAGCGGCAAAAAGTATTTTGTTGCAAGAAAAAAACCAAAACTTTATATGACAGGCGTTTTTGATGTTGCAGTTAATTCTATTACAACACAAGGTGAACAACACCTTTACCTCGATACGGCAGAAGCAGCAGAAATGAAAGGCAAGAAGGTTATTATTGTTGATGACGTTATTTCAACAGGCGAAAGCCTTAAGGCAGTTGAAAAGCTTATTGAAATGGCAGAGGTTGACTATGTTGGTGCCCTTGCAGTTCTTGCTGAAGGCGATGCTGCAGACAGAAAAGATATTATTTATCTTGAAAAATTACCACTCTTTGATTCAGAAGGAAACGTATTATAATGGCCGGAACTCTTTACATTGTTGGTACACCAATCGGAAATCTTGGCGACTTTTCACCAAGAGCAGTAGAAATACTCTCAAGCGTTGATTTTATTGCTGCAGAAGATACTCGTGTAACAATCAAGCTTCTTAACCACTTCGGCATAAAAAAGCCAATGGTAAGCTATTACGAACACAACAGAACAGAACGCGGTGCAAGGCTGATTGAACGTATGTTAAATGGCGAAAGCTGTGCTCTTGTTTCTGATGCCGGTATGCCGATCATCTCTGACCCGGGTGAAGACCTTACACTTCGTTGTCACGAAAACGGTATAAACGTATGTGCCGTTCCCGGCCCCTCCGCTTTTGTTACTGCTTTAGCAATTTCAGGTATGCCTGCCGGCAGATTTACTTTTGAAGGCTTTCTTACTGTTACAAAACAAAACAGAAAAAAACATCTTGAAGAGCTTGTTAATGAAAAACGTACAATGATTTTTTACGAAGCTCCTCACAAGCTTCAAAACACGCTTGAGGATATGTACAAATATTTTGGCGACAGAAATATTGCGTTGGTAAAAGAGTTGACTAAAATTCATGAAAACGTTGAAAGAACAACTCTGTATGCTGCCTCAGAAAAATACAAAACTGTTGCTCCTAAAGGCGAATTTGTACTTATAGTTGAAGGTAAGCCTGAAGAAAAACAGGAAGAAATCACTCTTGAAGCTGCACGCGACATGGCAATTAAGCTTGTTAAAAATGGTGCATCAAAGAACGATGCAGCTAAAGAAATTGCTAAAAAAACAGGCATAAAAAAAAGTGACATTTATAAATCCTTACAGGAGTGAACAATATGTTTCTTGGTTTACAATGGTACTACTGGCTTATTCTTGTAGTTGCTTTAATCCTTACTTTGATTGTATGGAAAAAAGCAATGGATGCTTCAAGGATACGCCGTGAAAAGTTAAAAAAAGAAGCCGCTATATGGCAACGTGATTATGATTTAAGACAAAAATACTCTGTTCTTACTGATGAAAAGCTTAAAGAATGTGAGGATAGTGAATTATTGCACGCAGTTGCTATGAATATTCAGGTCAGCCTTGAAAATGCTAATGATATGAACGAGGCATTTGAAAAGTTACCTGTTGAAAAAAAGTACGTTTATACGCTTGAATATTTTGATGAAGATGTAAAAAACAGCTTATCCGACTTTTTCAAAAATAACGGTGCTCCCCTTTTACCAAACATAACAGAAGCACTAAAAGCAATTGACGAAGATGAATTAAATAAATATATCTCTGTTCTTTACCCTATGTATGACCCTGACAGTGATGTTTCCATTGATTACGAGGTTGTACAAAAAACAGATGCACAGTTCAAAGAAATTTATGATTCGCAAGCTCTTTACAGAAAGGCTGCGGCATATATAAAAAACAACAAAGAGAAGTTCCTATAAGGAGATCAAACTATGGCAGTTAAATTTTATTTATCCGCTTTCGCCGACGAAGCAGGCGGCGGCATTAAAGAACAAATTGAAGCACTCAAAGCTCACAAAATGACTCACATTGAGCCTCGCGGACTTGACCACGGCAATATATCACTTTATACAGTTGAACAAGCAAAGGAATTAAAGAAAATTCTTGATGATAACGGCATCGGAGTTTCCGCCATTGGTTCTCATTACGGCAAAATTGAAATTACAGACGATTTTGAACCACACTTTGATGATTTTAAAAATTGTGTTGAGGTTGCAAATATTCTTGGTACAGAAAGAATCCGAATGTTCAGCTTCTTTTTCACCAAAGGTCAGGATTTAAATGAGTATCGCGACGAGGTTTTTGAAAGACTTGATAAAATGTGCACATACTCATTAAAAAGCAATGTATGGTGCTGCCACGAAAACGAAAAAGATATTTATGGTGATATTGCTGACCGTTGCCTTGATATTTACAAGACATTTAACGGTAAAATCAAAGGTATTTTTGACCCATCAAACTTTATTCAATGTGGCCAGCAAATCTTACCTGCGTATGATATGCTTAAAGATTATATTGATTATTTCCACGTTAAAGATTGCCTTTTTGAAGGCGGTAAGGTAAGACCTGCAGGACTTGGTGACGGTCATATTGTTGAGCTTCTTGAAAGATTTGCAAAAGATAAAGACGGCTCACACTTCCTTACACTTGAACCTCACCTTAAAGTGTTTGATGGTCTTGCAGAGCTTGAAGGAGAAGGCGGTACTGCCGACCAGTTAAAGGATGATTATACATATCCTACAAACAGAGCAGCCTTTGATGCTGCGGCAGATGCACTTGACGTTTGCCTTGAAAAAGCAGGATTAACTAATATTACAATAAGAAAATAAAGCAAAGGAGCAAAAAATATGTTTACTCACGAGAATCTTAAAGGCAGAGTTGCTGTTATTACAGGCGGTGGAGGTGTTCTTTGCGGAGGCTTTGCAAAGGATTTGGCAAGACAAGGCGTCAAGGTTGCTGTTCTTGATTTAAGACTTGAAGCAGCTCAAAAGGTTGCAGACGAAATCTGCGCTGAAGGTTACGAAGCAATTGGTGTTGCTTGTAACGTTCTTGAAAAAGAAAGCCTTGAAAAAGCACGCGAAGAAATCAATTCAAAAATCGGTACCTGCGACATTCTTATTAACGGTGCAGGCGGTAACCATCCAAGCGGTAACACAACAAAAGAAAAATTCCAGATGTGTGACCTTGAAAACAAAGCAGAAGATGTTAAAACATTTTTTGACCTTGACCCTAAAGGTATAGAATTTGTATTTAATCTTAATTTCCTTGGTACGCTTATTCCCACACAGGTTTTCGCTAAAGATATGATTGGTAAAGAATACGCAACAATTATTAACGTTTCTTCTATGAACTCATACAAGCCTTTAACAAAAATCCCTGCATATTCTGCTGCTAAGGCTGCAATTTCAAACTTCACACAATTTATGGCAGTTCATTTTTCTGAGGTTGGCTTAAGAGTAAATGCAATTGCTCCAGGCTTTTTCTCTACAAATCAGAACAAAGCACTTCTTTACAACGAGGATGGCTCACTCACTCCGAGAAGCGAAAAAATCCTCGGTCATACACCTCTCGGAAGATTTGGTGTACCGGAAGATTTAACAGGCACCCTCCTCTTCCTTTCAGACGAAACTTATTCAAAATTCGTTACAGGCGTTGTTATACCGGTAGATGGTGGCTTCTCTGCTTATTCAGGTGTTTAATCACTGTAAATAACACACAAAAAAGAGCGTTGAATTCAATGAATTCAACGCTCTTACTTTTATGAATTATTATTCATCTTCTTTTTCAGAGGATTCTTTTTGTTTTTCTAATTCCTCTTTAATTTTATTCTTTTCGATTATTTCTTTTTGAATCTTCTTTTGTTTTTTGTTGTAAATAAGGTAAGCAACAACACCAATAACAACAACTGCAATCGCAATTATAATAAATGTTGATGAATTAGATTTACCTTCTTCACCTGCATTATAAACCATTTCATAGCTGAAATAATTACAACCTTCAAAAGTATTTTCTGAATATGTTGTAAGGTTAGTTAAAACATGGAATTCACGAAGCACGTCACAAGATGCAAAAGCATAATCACCAATTGATTCTGTGCTTTCTGGAACTAAAACGAACTCAATTGAATCACAATCAAAGAATGCTTCATTACCGATTCTTACGAAACCTTCTATAAAGTTGATTTCTGTAAGCTTATCGCAATTATAAAAAGCTCTGTCTGCAACAAATTTAACATCTTCTGCAACAGTATATTTACCTTCTTTACCTGCAGGATAAATACTGAGTGTATCAAATACAGGCTTATCGCCTTCACCTAAAGTAAGAACAACACCGTCAACAGATTTATATTTTTTGTTACCATCAGCAACATTGATTTTAACAAGACTTTCACAACCATAGAATGAAAGTGCATCAACCACTTCAAGTGTTGCAGGAAGATTAATTTCTTTAATAACTACACAATTCTGGAATGCATAGTTTGCAATTTCACTAACTGATGTTAATTCAACTGTTTCTAATGCTGAGCAGCCTGCAAAAGCATCTGAGCGAACAACCTGAACAGAGCCCGGAAGAACTATATTAACGAGCTTATCACAGCCTTTGAATGTTGCTGTTTCAATAACCTTGATACCGCTTGAAAGCTGTACACTTGTAAGTGCCTTTGCATTATAGAAAGCACCTGTACCTAAAGCTGTAACACTATCAGGAATCACAACAGAAGTCAAGCCTGAGGAAGCAAACGCATACTCACCAATAACCTCAAGAGTTTTTGGAAGAGTAATTTCTTTAACTGCTGCATTGTTCTGAAATGCATTATCTGCAATTGCAACAGTACCGTCTTTAACATTAACCTTTGCAACAAGGCCGTTTACCTTATAAAGAACAGCATTTGCATAAACTACCTTATCCTTCTGAGCAACAAACCAAGGAGTTACATCAAGTGCATTTGCCTTAACATTTTTAAGAGAAGCAGGGAAGCTTATTGTTGCAACAGATTTTGCAAGGTCAAATGAATTTGCTGCAATAACCTCTGTTCCTTCTGCAACATCCATTTTTACAGGAGCACAGCTTACAATAACAAGAGTTTTGCCGTCTGCAGTATAAACTGCATCGCCAACTACTTTATAATTTGTATTTTTGGAATCAACTGTGAATTTTGCAAGCTTTACGCAATCTGCAAATGCATTTGCAGAAAAGCTTTCTAATGCTTCAGGAAGAGTGACTGTTGCAAGTGCTGAACAACCTGCAAATACCTTATCACCCATAACCTCAAGACGTTTACCTAAATATACATCTGTAAGATTTACATTACCTGCAAAAGCTTCTGCAGAAATCTTTGAAACACCATCACCAACATTAACACTTACGAGACCTGCATTTTTAAATGCACTGTTAGCAATCTCTGTTACAGTAGCAGGAATTTTAATTTCCTTAAGAGCAGAACAACCAAGGAAAGCCTCTGCTCCGATATATGTAAGGTTAGCCGGAAGAGTTACAGATGCAAGCTTAGTTGCATTTTTAAAGGTTGACGCTTCAATTTTAAATGTTGATGTGTCATCTTTTTCAACACTTACCGGTGGAATAGAAATACTTGTAATTTTTGAGTTTTCAAAAGCAGAAACACCAATTCTTTCAAGTGAAGAATCCTTACCGAATGTAACAGTTGCAACTGCGCTGCCGTGGAAAGCTTTTTCACCGATTTCTTTTACAGAATCAGGAACTGCATATTTACCACCTGACATTTTTGCTGCCGGGAAGCAGATAAGCTTTTCGCCTTTTTCTGAGAATAAAACGCCATCAATAACATCAAAGTTTTTATTGTTATCAACAACTTCAAACTTTTCAAATGTTTTTACGTTAAGGAATGTATTGGGGCCAACAGCTGCCATATTCTTATCAAAAGAAATGGATTTAATTGATGTACCCTGGAAGGCGTAATCGCCGATATCTGAAATTGTTTCGCAAAGCTTCACTTCACTAAGTGATTTACAATCACTGAATGCTTCATAACCGATTGTTGCAAGTGTTGACTGTGAAAAATCTAATGATTTAAGAGATGTACATCCTTTAAATGCACCTGCTTCAACAACACCAAGAGCATCGTTAATTTTTACTGATTTAAGGTTAACACAATTCTGGAAAGCATAAAGACCGATTTCTTCAACGTCATATCCGAGTTCAAGAGTTTCTATTGACTCGCAACCTAAAAATGCTGCATCCTCAATAATTGAAATACCCTTAGGAACAACAATATTCTTTTCATTACCTTTGTATGAGTAAAGAATTCTGCCAAGGCTGAGCGGACCGTCAGGCATTGCTTTTTCCCAAGCTGTGCCGACAAAAGCATCCTTTGCAACACCTTTAAGGTTTTTATGAACCTCTACTGTTTTAAGTGATGTACAATCAGCAAAAGCTCTTTCTGCAACAGTTGTAACGTTATCAGGAATGGTAAACTCCTCTAAAGAAGAGCAACCCTCAAAACAACTTACACCAATTGTATCGAGAGATTTTGTTTTTTCAACATTTTTGAGTGATGTACAACCCTTGAAGGCTTCATCACCAAGCTTAGTAATATCGCTATGTAATTTAACAGTTTCGATTTTCTCGTTACCTGCAAATGCTTTTGCACCGATTGAAATAACGCTGAGGCTACCGATTCTTGCCGGAATCTTAACGATTGTAGCATCGCCCTCATAGCCTACAATTTCAATAGCAGAATCTTCTTCAATTCTGATGTATTGTAATTGTGTTTCTTCATCTGTTTGCTTGTTTAATTCAATTTCTGCCGCAGAGAAAGTTGTTTCTTCATCTTCTGCAAAAACAGAAAGAGGTGTTGCGGCAACAAAGACGAATGTAAGCAAAATCGCCATTAAGCCACAAAGCGGTTTTTTAAATGCTGTCATAAAAACGCATCCTTCCCATAAATTGTGTTTGAATATAACCGTAAAAAAGATAAGTGAAATCCACTTTACAGATAGAATTATTATAATATAAATGCCCGTAGTTGTCAACTTAACTACGGGCTTTATAATTACCAAAAATTACATATCTTTTATGTGAATTATGCTATTGTTTTATATTAAAAATTTTCTGCTGCCCTAACAGTATTTTCCAGTAACATAGTTATTGTCATTGGTCCGACACCACCGGGAACAGGAGTAATATACGATGCTTTTTCAAAAACATCATCATAGCAAACATCACCGCAAAGCTTACCCTCTGCATTTCTGTTCATACCAACATCAATAACAACTGCCCCATCCTTTACCATATCAGCAGTAACAAAATACGCCTTACCTACCGCAGCAACCAATATATCTGCAGAAAGGCATTCATCCTTGAGATTTTCAGTTTTTGAATGACAAATCTCCACCGTACCGTTTTCTTTAAGAAGAAGCATTGCCATAGGCTTACCTACAATGTTACTTCTGCCAATTACAACGCACTTTTTACCCTTTACGGAAATGTCATAAAACTTAAGCATTTCCATAATACCTGCAGGTGTACACGGAAGGTAGGTATAGTCACCTAT
>JAZUMM010000031.1:0-4293 GCA_045603625.1 Acutalibacteraceae bacterium
TAATAATATTAAAACGCTGGTTCTTGAACAAGCAAAAAAGGTGTTTAAGCCCGAATTTATTAATAGAATAGATGAGCTTATTGTTTTTAAGGCCTTGAACGATAATGAGATTTGCGAAATTACACGACGATTATTAAATGAGCTATCTGAAAGATGTAAAGAAAGCGGAATTAATCTGACATTTACAGAAAAATGCGTAACTGCTTTATCGCAAGAGGGCAAAAGCTCCGTTTACGGTGCTCGTCCTATTCGCAGAGCAATTACGAATTTTATTGAAAATCCGCTTTCTGAAAAGTACTTGTCCGGGAATGTATTAAAAGGGGATAAGGTTGCTGTTGATTATTCTGATGAAAAATATATCTTTAAAAAGTGTTAGTGCTTTTTTCAATGCAACCAACCACAATTGTTCCGATGATTCCTATACCGCTGATTGATTTGAATGCAGTAAATAACTCATCGCACATCAGAAGCATTTCATAGTGCTTTGGGTGTCCGCTCCATAAATAAAATAGAATTATCAAAGCGAGTAAAGTAAGGCAGGTTAATACAGTTAATTTTGCCGTAAAGCGTGTAAAGGTACCTGCTTCAAGGTAATCTTTATACGCTTTTTTTATTGTTTTCATTATTTTTATCACCGTATTAATTGTAAAACTATTTTCAATAATACTCAATGGTAAATTGACCCAAAATGTTGTTAAAGTACTTGCATTAGTATACTGTATCTGGTATAATTACGTATATTATATTTTAAGAGGTGCATAGTATGAAATGTCCTTTTTGCAGTTTTGAAGAAAGTAAGGTTATTGACTCTCGTCCCACAGATGAGGGCGAGCGTATTCGTCGCCGTCGTGAATGTATGAGCTGCGGTAAACGCTTTACCACTTACGAGATTATTGAAAGTGTACCTATTGTTGTTGTTAAGAAAGATAAATCACGTGAGGTATTTGATAGAGATAAGCTTTTCAACGGTATGATGAGAGCGTGCGAAAAACGCCCTGTTTCTGTTGAGGTTATTGAAAAAGCCATTGATGAAATCGAAGCAGAGCTTCAAAATTCTCTTGACAGGGAAGTTACCTCTGTTAAAATCGGTGAATGTGTAATGGATAAGCTTAAAGATATTGATGAGGTTGCATACGTGCGTTTTGCGTCTGTTTATCGTCAGTTTAAGGATATTAACACATTTATGAGTGAACTTAAAAAACTTCTTATTGAAGATTAATTTACAAGGCTACCTTTGGTAGCCTTTAATTCGTGGTAAAAAATATGTCTGAATTTATTTGTCCTGTATGTAAACAGAATCTTTCACGTGACGGTAAGGTGTATAATTGTCCCTTATCTCATAGCTTTGATATTTCAAAATATGGTTACGTTAATTTGCTTATGAGTCAACAAAGCTCAAGCAAACGTCATGGTGATGATAAGCTTATGGTGCGTGCTCGCAGGGATTTTTTATCTTTGGGGCTTTACGGTAATTTACGTGGGTCACTTGTGAATGCATTTAATAATCACGTCAAAGGCGGTGTCGTTGTTGATGTGGGCTGCGGTGAAGGTTACTATTCTTCTGCAATTTGCGAAAATTCAAAAGTAAATTTTTACGGTATTGATATTTCAAAGGATGCATTACGTTTTGCATCTTCAAGTGTTCCTACAGGTGAATTTGCAGTTGCAAGTGCTTTTAATCTTCCGTTTAATACATCTTCTGTTGATTGTGTTTTAAGCGTTTTTGCGCCGTCTGCGTATGAAGAATTCTACCGTGTATTAAAAAATGACGGGGTTTTAATAAAAGCCGTTCCTCTTGAGGAGCATTTGTGGGAATTGAAAAGTGTTCTTTATAATGAACCGTATAAAAATAAGCCTGAAATACGTAACGATGAATTATTTGAACTTATTTCTTGTGAAGAAATTAAATATACAATTGAGCTTACATCATCACAGGATATTGAGAATCTTTTCAAAATGACACCTTACTATTATAAAACAGGCAGAGAAGATGCTCAGAAGCTTTTAGAAAAAACAAGCCTTTCAACAACAGTTCATTTTGGTGTTGAGGTATACAGAAAGAGGTAAATATATGTTTGAAAATAATTGGGAGTCATTAAATAGCCGTAAGGTTCCTGAATGGTTCGGTAAAGCAAAATTCGGTATTTTTATTCATTGGGGACTTTACAGTATTCCTGCTTATGCACCATTGAAGGATTATGCTGAATGGTACGGCTACTCTTGTAATATGGAAAATCCGCAGACTCCTGCACAAGAAAAATACAAGGCTTATCATAAAGAGCATTATAATTCAAGACCGTATTATGACTTTAAAAATGAGTTTACAGGTGAAAGATTTGATGCTCAGAAATGGGCAACACTTTTCAAACGTGCAGGTGCAAAATACATAAATTTTGTTTCAAAGCATCACGATGGCTATTGTCTTTACGAAACAAAATATGCTCCCGGTCTTAATTCAGTAGAATGTGCACCCAAACGAGATTTTCTTATGGAGCTTAAAAATGCTCTTGAGGGTACAGGTGTTAAGTTTGGTGTTTATCACTCAGTTTACGAGTGGTGGCATCCGTATTATCTTGAAGACCCTGAAAAGTATGCTTTAGAGCATTTACATCCCATGCTCAAGGAGCTTGTTGAAAAATATCAACCTCATACTCTTTTTACAGATGGTGAATGGGAGCATGAAAGCTCAGTCTGGCATTCAACAGAGTTTTTGCAATGGCTTTATAATGAATCATCAGTAAAGGATTATATTGTACCTAATGACCGTTGGGGTAAAGAAACACGTGGCAGAATGGGCGGTAACTTTACAACAGAGTATGGTATTATTGACGTGTATCTCGGTACAGAAAGGCGTATTGAAGATGTTGAATTAGACAGACCGTTTGAAGAATGTCGCGGTATTGGTCATTCCTTTGGTATAAATAAAGAAGAGGGCTGTGAAAATTATCTTTCCGTTAAGGAGCTTCTCAAAACACTTTGCTCACTTGTTTCCAAAGGTGGTAATTTCCTTCTTAACATCGGCCCTGATGCAGATGGCACAATTCCTCCGCTTATGGAAGAGCGTCTTTTGGGAATGGGTAAATGGCTTGATGTTAACGGCGAAGCAATTTACGATAGCGAGGTTTATTGCAATAAATCCCCTGACGGTATTTATTACACCACAAGAGATGGTTATATTTACGCAATTACTGAAAAATTCCCGTCAAAAGAAACTGTGTTTTCCGCAATTGATTATAAAAGTGATTACGAGGTATCTCTTCTTGGCAGTAATGCAAATGTAATTCTTTCAGATTGTGATGGTAAATTAGGTTTAAGGGCGGATATTTGCTCTCCTGAAGATGTTGATTCACAGCATTTGTATGTTTTCAGAATAAAATAAACGGAGTTAGTTTATGCATCCAATAAAGCATTTTGTTACAATTACAAAGCATCGCCACGTAGTTATTAAGCATTGCTATAAAGCGGGTATATTTTTTCAGGGGCTGCGGCATGATTTGTCAAAGTATTCCTTAACTGAGTTTATACCGGGCGCAAAATATTATGCAGGCACACACAGTCCTAATGAGACAGAACGTCAGAAGTTCGGCTATTCATTGGCGTGGATACACCATAAGGGCAGAAATAAGCATCACTTTGAATACTGGACCGATTATAATCCTGTATCAAAGGTTGTTGAGCCTGTGAAAATGCCTATGCGATATGTTGCGGAAATGTTTTGTGACCGTGTCGCTGCAGGCAAAATTTATAATGGTGATAAATATACAGATAATTCACCTATAGAGTATTTTATGAAAGCAAAGGGCAGGCGTGTTATTCATCAGGAAACGTCAGATTTGCTTGAAAGTTTGTTAATAATGTTATCTGAAAAAGGTGAAGATGAAACATTTTCTTATATCCGTAAACTGGTTAAGGATGCAAAAAACGGTGCAGATGTTTATTGATTTGTAAACATTGTGTTATAACTTTTTTAATTTCTTGTTTTTTGCGTCTGTCTATGTTAAAATTACCGTGTTAATTTATTTATCGGAGGAATTATGAAAAGGATATTATTAATTGCAACTTCAATAATAGTTGCATCGTCAATATTTGTTTTTTGCGGATGTGAGGTCAGCGTTGATACAACAGGTACCACAAATGCAGGAACAACAATTGCAGGTACTTCTGCTCAGGAGCCTACTGCAATTGTAGAGGTTACAAATGAACAGGGTACTGTTATTGCAACAGAAGCAGTTACAATGTCTGCAAATGATAAAGAACAAGAAAAGGATTTTTTCAGACCTTCAAAGTCAGATG
>JAZUMM010000032.1:0-3066 GCA_045603625.1 Acutalibacteraceae bacterium
GCGAAAGATTTTTATTGGATTTTTGGTGTTGAGGGCGAAGATAGGCTGACGCCTTTCAAGACCGAAACACCGAAAAGGCTTGAAAATACTTGCTTTTAGGCAGGTTCGGATAACTCATTTCACCCTATAGTAAAAATTATACGAAAAAACATTGACTAATTTGTACAATGTATGGTATTATCTATTAGTTAAAATAGCGGTTAATATTATAATTCATTTACACCGCAATTACAAGTGTTTTTTATACGGAGGTACACACAATGAAAAAATTTAAGGTTGGTATTATTGGTGCAACAGGTATGGTTGGCCAAAGATTCGCACTTCTTCTTAACGAACACCCTTGGTTTGACGTAACAGTTCTTGCAGCATCATCACGTTCTGCAGGTCAGACATATAAAGAGGCTTTGGGTGACAGATGGTGTATGGAAGAAGCAACACCTGCAAAGTATCTTGATATGGTTATTTATGATGCTGAAAAGGATATTGAAGAAATTGCATCAAAGGTTGACTTTGTATTCTGTGCAGTTAACCTTTCAAAGGCAGAAACAAAAGAGCTTGAAGAAAAATATGCTAAGGCAGAGTGCCCTGTTGTTTCAAACAACTCAGCACACCGTATGACTCCTGACGTTCCTATGGTTGTTCCGGAGCTTAACCCTGAGCATATTGAAATAATCAAAGCACAAAGAGAAAGATTAGGCACAAAGCGCGGCTTTATTGCAGTTAAATCAAACTGTTCACTTCAGAGCTATGTTCCTGCCCTTTTCCCTCTTCACGATAAATACACAGTTAAAGACGTTGTAGTTTGCACATATCAGGCAATTTCAGGTGCAGGCAAAACCTTTGAAAGATGGCCTGAAATGGTAGATAACGTTATTCCTTTCATCGGCGGTGAAGAAGAAAAGAGCGAAAAAGAGCCTCTTAAGCTCTGGGGTAAAATTGAGGGCAACGAAATTGTTTCTGCAACAGAGCCACACTTTACAGCACAGTGCATACGTGTTCCTGTTTCAGACGGTCACATGGGTGCAGTCTTTGTAAGATTTGAAAACAAACCAACTAAAGAAGATATGATTTCTATGTGGAAATCCTTTAAAGGCAGAGCACAGGAGCTTGAGCTTCCGTCAGCTCCAAAACAGTTCCTTCACTATTTTGAAGAGGATAATATGCCACAAACAAAGCTCCACAGAAATCTTGAAAACGGTATGGCAGTTTCTATCGGTCGTCTTCGTGAAGATACACAGTACGATTACAAGTTCGTTTGCCTTGCACACAATACTCTTCGTGGTGCAGCAGGCGGCGCAGTTCTTCTTGCTGAGCTTCTTTGCGCAGAAGGCTATATGGATTAATCCGTAGAAGCTATCAATATAAATTTATCTGGAGGTTTTCGTTTTGAAAAAGCCGATATTCACCGGTGCAGGCGTAGCCATTGTTACCCCATTTTTTAACGAGGACTTAAAAATCAATTTCCCGTTATTTGAGGAAATTATTGAAAATCAAATCAATAACGGTACAGATGCCATTGTTGTTTGCGGTACCACAGGCGAAAAGTCAACTCTTGTTTACGATGAGCATTTAGAGGCTATACGCGTTGCAGTAAACGTAACAAAGGGCAGAGTACCTGTTATTGCTGGAACAGGCTCAAACGATACTGTTCACTCTGTTAAGCTTTCTAACGATGCCGAGGCTGTTGGTGTTGACGGTCTTCTGATGGTTACACCGTACTATAACAAAGCATCGCAGGACGGTCTTATTGAATCATACACTTATATTGAAAAGCGTGTTTCAACACCAATTATTCTTTATAACGTGCCATCTCGCACAGGCGTAAACATTGCGCCCGAAACTTACCTTGAATTATCAAAGCTGCCACTTATAAACGGTGCTAAAGAAGCAAGCGGTGATATTTCACACTTTGCAAAAACTGTTGCACTTTGTGGCGATTCCCTTAACTTTTATTCAGGTAACGATGACCAGATTACCGCAATGTGTGCCCTTGGCGCTAAAGGCGTAATTTCTGTTTTATCTAACATTGCTCCGCGCCTTACTCACGATATTGCAATGCTTGCAGTTGAGGGTAAAACTAAAGAGAGCGCAGATTTACAGCTTAAATATTTAGATTTGTGCAATGCTCTGTTTTGCGATGTTAACCCCATACCCGTAAAAGAGGCAATGTGCCTTATGGGTACAGACGTTGGCAGATGCAGAATGCCCCTGTCACCTCTTAATGAAAAGAACAGAGCGCACCTTAAATCAGTATTGAAAAAGCACAATTTAATTTAAACTTTATAACATTCACTTTTCGGAGGACGTTTAAATGACAAGAATTTTGTTAAGCGGCTGCTGTGGCAGAATGGGCAGATTTGTTGCCGAAACCGTTAAATCAAGAAACGATTGCGAAATCGTTGCAGGTATTGATATTGTTGAAGATTCAACACTCGGTTTTCCTGTATTTTCAAATTATGATGAGGTTACAATAAAAGCCGATGTAATTATTGACTTTTCAAACATTTCCCTTTTACCGTCATTACTTGAATATGCAGTAAAAACAAATACTGCAGTTGTGCTTGCAACAACAGGACTTTCTGATGAACAGATTAAATCTGTTGAAGCTGCTGCAAAAACAGTTCCTGTATTTTTCAGCTATAATATGTCTTTAGGCGTAAGCCTTCTTTGTGAATTAAGCAAGGTTGCCGCAAAGGTGCTTGGTAACGGCTTTGATGTTGAAATTATTGAAGCACACCACAACCAGAAGCTTGATGCACCAAGCGGAACAGCAATAATGCTCGGTAACGCCATAAAAGAAGAAATGCCTGACGCATATTTTGAATACGACAGACATTCCAAAAGAGAAAAACGCCACCAAAACGAAATCGGTATTCACGCAATACGTGGCGGTACAATAGTTGGTGAGCACCAGGTAATTTTTGCAGGAACAGATGAAATTGTTACCCTTTCACACTCTGCACGTTCAAGAGCAATTTTTGCAAACGGTGCAGTTAACGCCGCAGTTTTTCTTAAGGGAACTTCAAATTCATCACAAAAAATCTGTTTAAGTTTTTCGAATGTCAT
>JAZUMM010000033.1:0-3893 GCA_045603625.1 Acutalibacteraceae bacterium
AACTGCTCTTGGTAATGTTTGTTCATTAAAGCAAACAGATGAATTAAGTGTTGCCTGTGCCGTTGATTTAAGGCGCCATATAAAGGATTTAAGCAATATAGGCTATACCAACCACGTTTCATTTATTCATTGCCATTTAACCCAAAAAGGAAAGGATTTTAAAGATACGTTATATAAAGTATCTGAAAAAACCAAGGCTCTTAAAAACGATGAGTTTATTGGCTTGCACGGCTTACCTTTATTAAATTTTGCATACAAATCAATGACCTACATTCAGGCAGAAACATTAGTCAAGCTTTTTTATAACAATCCTATTCTTTCTGTAAGTAACGTAGGTCCTATTGATACTATCGGTTTTTCCCTTGCTCACAATGAACCCTTTTCTGCCTTTGTTGCAGGCTCTGCAAAAAACAAGCCTTGCGCCGTAATGACGTGTCTTACAATAAACGGTCTTCTCAAGGTTTCAATATGCTTGAGAGGAAACGAAGAAGATGAAAAGGTGCTTGACAGATTTCTAACTGAATTCAAAAACATAATTGAAAGCATATAAAAAACTGTACTTGAGATTTCTCAAGTACAGTTAATTTTTTTAATCCTTTGTAAGTAAACGGATATATCTTTTAAAGAATACAACACCGTCTTCAAGTGAAGAAACAGGAATCCTTTCATTTGTGCCGTGAGTTGTAAGAAGAAGAGAAACATCCATAAGGAATGGTGAATAACGATAAATGTTATCACAAACATCTTCATACTGACGTGAATCAGTACCGCCCATAACAAGGTACGGTGCAACAATTGCCTTAGGGTCCATACTCTTACATGTTTGTTCAATTACTTTAAATGCTCTTGAATCTGTTGGTGAAATTTTTGAAGGATTTTTACCTGCAATAAGCTTAATTTCAGCATCCTTACCTGCAATTTTTCTTATATGCTTTTCAACATCTTCAATTGTTTGCCCGGGCATAATACGGAAGTTTACAACAACACTTGCCTTTTGTGGTAAAACATTTGGTGCAGGGCTACCCTGAGACATTGTAACCGCAGTTGTTGTACGCATCATACTTGCAACAGGAGGAATAGTTGAGCAAACCTTTGTTAAAAGAGGCTTAAGGACAGGGAAATTACTCATAACGCATCTTATAGGGTACGTTGTATTTTTACCTATCTCGTTAAAAAGTGAACAAAGCTGAGGTGTAAGCTCTGCCTTAAACTGATTATTTTCAAGGTCACATACAATTTTTGAAAGCTTACCTAATGCACTATGCTTCGGAGGTTGAGAAGAGTGACCGCCCTTTGCATTAACCGATATTTCAAAGTCAACGTGACCCTTTTCCGCAATACCTACGCCTGCAAGGTGACCATCTATAACCTTATCTACCTTAACGTTAAGTATTGCACCGCCCTCATCAATAACACTATCAAGCTTAATGTTATTATCCTTAAAATACTTCATCATACAAGAAGCGCCACAAGTATCATCCTCTGCCATAACCTCTTCATTATGACCAAGACAAATATAAATATCTCTTTCAGGTACGTAGCCTTCCTCAAGAAGAGTTTCAACTGCTTCCATTAAACCAATAAGATGATTCTTCATATCAATTGCGCCTCTGCCCCAGATGTAGCCATCTGCAACAGTACCGCTGAATGCAGGATATTTCCAATCATCCTCTGTGCCCTCTGTTACAGGCACAACGTCCTGGTGAGCAAGCAAGCAAATAGGCTCTTTATCGGGATTTGCACTTTTCCAATGATACATAAGACTACGCGCAGCAAACATCTGACAATCAAGTTTTTCGTGAATCAAAGGATAGCTTTCCCTTAAAAATGCGTGAAACTCATCAAACTTTGACCAATCAACAATGCTTTCATCTCTGTTTGCGATTGTAGGAATCTGAATTGCTTTTGAAAGGTTATTAATAAATCTTTCAACATCAACATTTTCTTTTTCAAACTGAGTGCCATTTTCTACAGGCTTCGCTTTATAGGATGTTGCGGCACGAACCATACTTACACCTACTCCTGCAGCAGTTAAAACACCAAGTCCCTTTAATGTATTTTTTATAGATTTTTTCATATTTTCACCTCAATTAAAAGAATGACATCTGGTCGCTATCGGGAAGGTCACCAAAAGCTCCGCAGGATTTTAATAGTTCAACAGTTGATTTGCCTGCACCGGAACGAGCAGCAAAATCTTCAATAGAAGAAAATTCTGCTCCGCCATCATCACGTGCTTTGGCAAGCTGTTCTGCTGCCGCCTCACCGACACCGGCAAGTGCAGCAAACGGCATTCTGATTTTACCGTCTTCAGGGTCATAAGATGCGGCGGTAGATTTATAAATATCTATTGGCAAAAATTCAATACCACGTACCATTGCCTCGTAAACAATCATCATAATTGTTTCCTTTGCTTTTTCGGCAGAGGAAGCCTCTTTTCCCTTTGCTTTGATCATTTGCAAAAGTGTTTTTACTGCCTCTTTACCCTTAGACATTGACTCAGCATCAACATCGTCACCACGTACTGTAAGGTAAGCACAATAATACTCAAGAGGTTTATAAATTTTAAACCAGGCAAGACGGAGTGATGCAATAATATATGCAGCAGCGTGAGCCTTCGGGAACATATACTGAATTTTATCGCAGGATTCAATATACCACGCAGGCACGTTATGTGCTTTCATAATATCAATCATTTCAGGTGTAAGGTACTTATTTTTTTTACGAACAGTTTCCATAATATCAAATGCCTGTTTAGGTTCAAGACCGCAGTGCATCAAATAAACCATAATACTGTCACGAGTACCTATAACCTCAGAAATTGTACAAACACCGTCTTTAATAAGGTCCTGGGCGTTACCAAGCCAAACGTCTGTACCGTGAGAAAGACCTGCAATCTGAATAAGGTCTGCAAAGGTCTGTGGTCTTTCTTCAAGAAGCATACCCTTTGTAAAATCGGTACCCATTTCAGGAATTGAAAGTGTACCCGTAGGCCAACCTAACTCCTCTTCAGTAATACCCAACGGCTCAGGAGACGTGCAAAGCTCATAAAGCTTTCTGTCACTGATATCAATATCAAGAACATCAATACCTGTTAAGTCTGTAAGATGCCTGTAAATTGTGGGAACATCGTGACCGAGCTCATCAAGCTTAAGAAGAGTATCATGCATTGAGTTAAAGTCAAAGTGTGTGGTGATAATATCTTTTTTGTCATCATCAGCCGGTCTTTGTACAGGAGTGAAATCCTCTACCTCGTATGTATTAGGAACAACAACCATACCGCCAGGATGCTGACCTGTTGTTCTTTTAACACCTGTACAACCAATTGTTAAACGGTCAATTTCGGCTTTTGTAACGGAAAGTCCCCTTTCCTCAATATACTTTTTAACAAAGCCGTATGCAGTTTTATCTGCAACACCTGAAATTGTACCCGCTTTGAAAACATAACCTTTACCGAAAAGCTCTTCAGTATATTTATGTGACTGGCTCTGATATTCACCTGCAAAGTTAAGGTCAATATCGGGAGATTTATCACCGAAGAAGCCAAGGAAGGTTTCGAACGGAATTTCGTGGCCGTCGCGGACAAGCGGTGTACCACATTCAGGACAATTTTTAACAGGAAGGTCAAAGCCGGAGCCTACCTCATTGTGGAGGAAGAACTCGGAATATTTACACTCAGGACAACGGTAGTGTGGTTCAAGAGGGTTAACCTCGGAAATACCCGCCATTGATGCAACAAACGATGAGCCAACAGAGCCTCTTGAGCCTACAAGATAGCCTTGGCTCTCACTATACCACACAAGCCTCTGCGCTATCATATAAAGCACGGCAAAGCCATTTTTGATGATAGAGGTAAGCTCCTTATCAAGCCTGTTTTTGACGAGCTCTGGAAGCGG
>JAZUMM010000034.1:0-5766 GCA_045603625.1 Acutalibacteraceae bacterium
AAAAAGCACAGGACTCTCTTAAGGTGCAGGTTTCACTTTCAGGCGGAACAGTCAGAAAGTGTCTTTGTGTTTCCTCTAAAGAGCTTAAAAGAGAAGAGGAAGATTTATTGTTTAGTGTACGTCACAGACTTGTTATTTGATTTTTATTTTTAGTGTATAAAAATTTGTGTGATTTTTTGGTTATTTTTACATTTACTTTTAAGACGTTTCCGTTGACAGGAAACGGCTTTTTGTGTTATAGTTATAGTGTGTACGATTATGATTAGGTGTACTATGTCTTGTCGTAAAAAAATCATTAACGCTTTATTAAAAAAGTTCAAAAATCGTTAATAATTGAAAGGAAGATATATTAAATGAAAAAAGCTTTATCTTTTGCTCTGAGCGTGATTATGCTTCTTTCGGTTTTCACTTGTTTAAGTGTTTCTGTAAGTGCGGCTTCACCATCAGATGTAATGTATGTTAAATCTTCTGGTGTTTCAGGTGACCAGGTAACATACACGATTTACTTAAAGAAAAACGTTACTTTAATCGGTACTATTCTTAAAGTAGTTTATGATCCTGATGTGCTTTCACCGGTTAGCGGTGGTGCTCATTCATCATCTGCATCGGCAGGTCTTTTTGTTGCCGATAAAATCAAGGGTGTAAACAATGCTTATTCTTTAGCATTTGTTTCAATGGATAATTATAAAGTCGGTAGCGCAGATAAGGCATTTATGACAGTAACTTTTAAGGTTATTGATAAATCTTATCCTGTAACAAATATTTCTTTCTATTGTGTTGAATTCAGCAGCTCTGATGCAAATCTTAAAATAGAAAAGAACGATACTAACCCTGCACTTCTTTTAACAGGTTCGTTTTCAACTCTTAACAAAACAAACTATGTTGGTGCATATTCATATGAGCACGGCATAAGAGTTGAGTGGAAAGCAACTGCCGGTGCTACGGGTTACAAGGTTTACAAATATAACGGTTCATCATACGATTTATTAGGTACTACAACAAAGCTTTCTTACGATGACCCTGATGTTTCAGCAAATAAATCTTCGACTTATCTTGTTCGTGCGTATAATGCATCAGGTACAGATACAAGCTCAAGCAGTATTTCCGGTTACTATGTAAAGCCGACAAGTAAGGTTGCTGTTTCTATTCAACCAAATGGTGTAAAGGTTGGTTGGTACCTTGTAGACGGTGCAACAAGCTACAGAATTTACAGACGTGTTATTAATCCCGATGGCTCACGTTCAGGTTGGACTTATCTTTACGAAGCAGGCTCAACAAGAACAACGTATATTGATACAAAGAATCTTGAGAGCGGAACACATTATGAATATACAGTACGTGCATACGCATCAAACGGTGCCAGCGCAGTTTGCAGATTTGCAGATATATGGTACCTTGCAGCTCCAACTGTTAAACTCAGCGCGGTTACAGGCGGCGTAAAGGTTTCATGGAATGCAATTGAAGGTGCGAAGAAGTATAACGTTTACCGTATGTACAATGGTGGAAAAACATGGACATACATTAAAACAGTAACAGGCTTAAGCTTTACTGATACTGCAGCAATTTCAGGCAGAAATATTTTTTATACAGTAAAAGCTGTTGGCGAAAGCGGCTTAAGTAATTATAAGTCAACAAAAATTTCATACGTTGGTATTCCTCATTTAACAAGTGTTGCAAACGCTAAGGGCGGTATTCAGGTTAAGTGGAATGCAGTTGCAAATGCTACCGGGTACAGAGTGTACAGACGTGCCGCAGGTGAAAAGAGCTGGACTTACCTCACAACAGTATCAACTAATTCATACTTTGATAAAAATGTAAAAGCCGGCGTTTATTACAAATATACAGTCAGAACAGTTTTCTACAGTATGTTCAGTAATTTTGAATCAGGTTTACTTGTAAGATATATTCCTACACCTAAGCTTACCTCCGTTGCTAACAGCGGTAAAAACATTGTTCTTAAGTGGCAGGGCTCATCTGTTGCGACAGAGTACAGAGTGTACAGACGTGCTTCAGGTGAAAAGAGTTGGACTTATATGGGTTCAGTTAAATCCACTCAATTTACAGATACAAAGGTTAAATCAGGCGTTTATTACAGATACACTGTAAGGGCAGTTAACGGCTATTACAGTGGATTTGACAGCAACGGACTTCTTATTAAGAAATCTTAAAAATTAAATAATGATGACAGGTGTATTTTTTCACCTGTCTCATTAAAACAATGTATTCACACTAGGAGGGAATAAATTGAAAAAGTCTCTTTCAATGTTACTTGCAGTAGTAATGGTATTTTCAATATTTACATCGGCTATGGTTACGGTTGGTGCCGCTTCTGCAGGTGATTTTCTTACAGTTAACAAAACAGATTTTGTTAATGATGAAATTACATATAATGTAGTTGTAAAAGGTGGCACAACTAAGCTTGGTGCTGCAATTGTTAAAGTTAAATTCGATGAAACTGTTCTTGAAGTGGTTTCTGCAGGTGCCGCAGGTGTAAAGGATACTGATGATGAAATTACACCAAATGTTGCAGGTATTTATGTTGCAGGTACTGAACATAATGCTACTGATGTATATGTTATAGGTTTTGCAAATACAACAGGCTTCACAATTGGTTCAGATACAGAAATTTTCACTATTACTTTCCGTGCAATTTCAGAAATCAGACCTGAAACAACAGTAGAATTTGTATGTAAAGAGCTTACAACCGATGATGAGGTTGATAACGATATTGACCCGACCAAAGAAGAGCCTCAATCATTCTTTAAGGATACTTTCTTTACTTTAAGCAGACCTCAGCTTGTTGCAGTTGATTCTGTTGCAGATGTTCTTCGTCTTGAATGGTCATTATGCCAGGGTGCAGATTACTATAACGTATATCGTAAGGATGCTTCTTCAACAGTATGGACAAAGATTAATGCTGACTATGTATATGATACAAATTATGAAGATGCAACAATTACACAAGGCGTCGTTTATACATACCTTGTAACTGCAGTTAATACATTTGGTGAAACTGCTCGTGTAGGTACAGGTATGGAGGGTCTCAATTTCGGTGAAATTGCTTCATGTACTGCAGGTGCTTCGGAAAATGGTATAACAGTTACCTGGAGTGCCCTTGCAGGTGCAGATAATTACGATGTTTTAAGAAAAGAAACAGATCAGGCAGAATGGGAAAAGGTTGCTAATGTTACAGGTACAACTTATGAGGATGCAACTGCTGCAAGCGGTGTTGAATATAACTATTCTGTAAGAGCACATCAGGGTAAATATACTGCGGGTATGGCAGTTGATGCTCCTGTTGCAAAGTATATCGGTAAACCCGGTGTTGCAGTTTCTAATATTAAAGATGGCTTGCTTTTATCAATTACAGAAGTAGGCGGTGCAGAGGAATATATTGTTAACAAATACGTAAACGGCGTTTCTGTTGGCGATTTCCTCACACTTACTCCTGCAGATTTTACTTCAGGCTCTTACACATATACAGATACAGATGTTCAGGGCGATGCAGATTATTACTATACAGCATACGCTAAAGCAGGTTCTTATGTTGGTTTCACAACAACCTGCACAGTTATTAAAAGACTTGCAACCCCTGTTCTCGGAACAATTGAAAATACTGCAGCAGGCATTAAGTTTACATGGAGTGCAGTTGCAGGTGCTACAAAATACAATATTTACAGAAAAACAGACGGTGCAGAAAGCTACTCTTACTATACTGCAACATCAGATACTTTCTTTGAAATCAAAGCAGTAGAAAACGGTAAGGATTATACATTTACAATTGCTGCACAAAATGATACAGGCTGCAGCTCATATAACGAAGCAGGTCTTTCAATTAAACGTGTTAACGCTCCTGCAGATGTTTCTGCAATTACAACAAATACAGGCATCAGACTCACATGGAGCGCAGTTGGAGGTGCTACAAGCTATACAATTTACCGCAAAACAGGTTCAGGTGCTTATGCTGAGCTCAAAAAAGATGTTACAGATACATCTTTTGTAGATGAAACTGCTCAGAAAAACGTTCAATACACATACGTAGTAAAAGCTAAAAACGGTTCTTATTACAGTGCTTATAGTGCAAAAGAAGCACTGGGTATGAACTTTGGTACAATCACTTATCTTACTTATACAAGAATAAGTAATGGTGTATCTCTTCAGTGGAATGCGCTTGCAAACGCAACAAGCTACAGAGTTTACAGAAAAACTGCAAATGATACATCATTCAAGCTTATTAAAACAGTTACAAATGCCAACTCATACGATGACACAACAATCCCAAGCGGTGTTGTTTGCGAGTATATGGTAGAAGCATATAACGGTGCAAATATGGCAGAAATGACTGCACCTGCTCTTTTTGTTAAGTATCTTTCAGTTCCTGTTGTTTCTGCAAGAAACAGTGCAGATAAAGTAAGAGTTACAATTACTGCAGTTTACGGTGCAGAAGAATATGTTATTGAAAGAGCAGTAGGAACAAGTACAGAGTATTCACCGCTTGTAACTCTCACAGATGGTGTTCTTGAATACATTGATGGTAATAACATTATTGAGGGTGAAACATACAAGTACAGAGTTACTGCTGTTGCAGGCGATGTTTCAAGCTATCCGGGCTACGCAACAATGACAAAGCTTATAGCTCCTAAGCTTACTTCCTGCTATAACGAAATTCCCGGTGTTCAGCTTAAATGGACTGCTATTGACGGTGCAACATCTTATATAATTTACCGTAAGACTCCTACAGAAACAGAGTGGACTCAATTTGCTGTAACAGCAAAAACTGAATATGTTGATGCTTCTGTTATTCCTAACGGTGTTTACCAGTATACAGTTGAGGCAAGAACTCCGGATGGCGACACAGGCTATGATTCAGTAGGCAGAGAATGTCGTTTCCTTGAAACACCTGACCTTGTAAGCAGAGCAAATGCTGTAGGCGGTGTTACAATTAAATGGAATAAGGTAGCAGGTGCTACAAGCTATAGAATTTATCGTCGTGGTGCAGGTACCAACTATTGGTATTACTTAGGTGATGTTCCTGCAACAAAGGATACATTCCTTGATAAAGAAGGTACTGCTAAATCTCAGATTAAGAGCGGTAACTATTACAGATATACAGTAAGAGCTTCTTATGTAGGTCAATCCAGTAACGGTAATCCATACACAATTTATAGTGGCTTTGATACAGAAGGTCTTTACCTTAAATATATGGCTTCACCTAAGCTTACGGGTATTTCTAATGCTGCAAACGGCCTTTATATTAAGTGGAATGCAGTTGCAGGTGTAACAAACGGTTACAGAGTTTACCGTCGTGGCGCAGGTGCAACTTACTGGACATATCTTGGTACTGTTAAAACAACATATTACACTGACCCAGGTGTAAAAAATGCAAACGGCGGTTATTACAGATATACAGTTATTGCCGATGGTGGTTACCACAGTGCATTTGATACAACAGGTCTTTACCTCAAGAGACTTGCAAACCCTGTTCTTGTAAGTGCTACAAGTGCAAAAGCAGGTATTACCGTTAAGTGGAATAAGATTAACGGCTCTAACGGTTATTACATTTACCGTAAAACAGCAGGTACAACATGGACAAGAATTGGTACAGTAAGCGGTGTTAATAAGGTTACTTACCTTGATAAAACTGCTAAGAAAGGTGTAACTTATACTTACACAGTAAGAGCTTATAGCGGTAAAACATTAAGCTCCTATAATACAAAGGGTATTTCCTGTAAAGATAAATACTGATAATTATAATAAACCCCTCGT
>JAZUMM010000035.1:0-21433 GCA_045603625.1 Acutalibacteraceae bacterium
CGAATTCCGAACTCCGAATTTAAACGAGGTTCCGGCAGTTGGCGACCGGTAACTCTACAATAACGGCACAGCCCCGAAATTTTGAATTTACAGTCGCAAACAATTTATAGGTAAGGTGTACAGCTTCACTAAAATTTATTAACAAATATTTATTATAAAGGAGTTAATTTTTTATGCTTAAAGGTATTCCAAACATCATCAGTCCCGAGCTTCTTAAAATTCTTGATGAAATGGGTCATGGTGACGAAATTGTAATTGGTGACGGCAATTTCCCGGCTGCATCAAATGCACAAAGATTAATCAGATGCGACGGTCATAACGTTCCTGAGCTTCTTGATGCAATTCTTCAGCTCTTCCCTCTTGACACTTATGTGGAAAGTCCTGTTGCTCTTATGGAAACAACAAAGGGCGACCCTACTCCTACAATCTGGGCAGAGTATCAGGAAATTATAAATAAACACAACGGCGAAACAAAAATGAGTGGTATTGAACGCTTTGCTTTCTATGACAGAGCAAAAACTGCTTACGCAATTATTGCTACAAGCGAAATGGCTCTTTACGCTAACATTATTTTGAAAAAAGGCGTTGTTACCGATTAATTTTTTCTGAAACTTTCAGAGGTTATGCAGTTTATTCAATTGCATAACCTCTTTCTTTTTATTGCATTTATATGTAATTAATGTTAGAATTAATATATATTGTCTTTGGGGTGATTATTTTGATAAGGGCGGTAGTTTTTGACCTTGACCACACATTATATGACCGTTACGAAACGCTTAAGCTTTGTGTGCCTGAGTTCAGAAATATTTTCAAAATAAATAAAGATGTTACAGATGATTTCTTTTACAAAGAATTGTGTTGGGCAGATAAAAATTATGTTCATCGTGGCTGGAAGGAAATTTTTGCCCATCTTGTAAAATGCAACATTTTTGAAGAAGTCCCCGAATACAAAACCTACGTTGAAGAGCTTCGCTCTCTTTTTAAAATTTATGCAGTAGAGTATCCCTTTGCAAAGGAAGCTCTTTTAAAGCTACGCCGTATGGGATATAAAACGGGACTTATTACAAACGGTGACGTGCCTTTACAAAGTCAAAAGCTAAAGCTCCTTAATTTTAACGATTATTTTGATAAAATTATCATAAGCGGTGCTACTCCTTACCAAAAACCGCAAAAAGAGGTCTTTCATTTAATGGCAAATGAGCTTGGTGTTGACCCGACAGAAATGATGTATGTAGGCGACCATCCTCTTTTTGACGTTGACGGCTCACGTAATGCAGGTTGTACACCTGTCTGGGTAAAAACAACAGGCACGTGGATTTTTCCCGAAATACAAAAACCGCTTTTACAGGTTGAAACAGTAGCAGAAATTCCATCTATTTTAGAATCAGAAAGTGAATTGTTATGAAAGGTATTCAATTTTTACCGACAACTGCAAAGGAAGTTGAAGAAAGAGGCTGGGCACAAGTAGATTTTGTTTACGTGTGCGGTGATGCATACGTGGACCATCCATCCTTCGGTGCTTCTATAATAACTCGTGTGCTTGAGGCACAAGGGTTTAATGTTGCTTTTCTCTCTCAGCCGGATTTTAATTCCACTAAGGATTTTATGCGATTCGGAAAACCGCGTCTTGGTTTCCTTGTTTCTGCAGGTAATATAGATTCTATGGTAGCCCATTACTCCGTTGCAAAGCGTAAAAGAAGCTACGACTATTATTCACCCGGCGGTAAATTCGGTCTTCGACCTGACAGAGCAACCATTGTATACTCTCAACTTATCCGCAAGGCTTACCCTGATTCACCTATTATACTCGGTGGTCTTGAAGCTTCTCTCAGACGCTTTGCCCATTATGACTATTGGGATGACTGCGTTATGGAAAGTGTTCTGGTTTCCTCCGGTGCAGATATTTTAACCTACGGTATGGGTGAAAATATTATAAGAAAAATTGCCGCTTTACTTGATAAAGGCGTGCCCATTAATAAAATACGTGATGTACGCGGTACATGCTGGCTCGGTGAAAAGGGTGACAAAATTCACTTTGAGTCCTGCGGTAACTGGGAATGGGATAAGCTTAAAAACGACAAAAAATATTATGCACAGGCATTTGCTACACAGTACAAAAACCAAGACAGCTGCTACGGTAAAGCCCTTGTAGAATACTACGGTAGCAAAATGCTTGTTCAAAACCCGCCAATGCCTCCTCTTGAAAGAGAAGAGCTTGATGAGGTTTATGATTTACCGTATATGAGAAATTACCATCCGTCTTACGAAAATCAGGGTGGTGTGCCTGCCATAACAGAGGTTCAATTTTCTCTTACTCATAACCGAGGCTGTTTCGGCGGTTGTAACTTCTGTGCCCTTGCTTTTCATCAAGGCAGAAGTGTACGTTCAAGAAGTATTGAAAGCGTTGTAAAGGAAGCAAAGCTTTTAACAGAAATGAAGGGCTTTAAGGGCTATATTAACGATGTGGGCGGTCCTACCGCAAACTTCAGGGAACCTGCCTGCGAAAAGCAAATTGAAAAAGGCGTTTGCCCTAACAAAAAATGTCTTGCTCCGGAGCCCTGCAAAAACCTTAAAGCAGACCATAGCGAGTATATAAAGCTCCTTAGCGAAATTGAAAAAATCCCTAAAATAAAAAAGGTTTTTATACGTTCAGGTATCCGATTTGATTACCTTCTGGCAGATACATCTCCGTCAGGTAACGCCTTTTTCAAAAAGCTTGTAAGGGACCACGTAAGCGGTCAGCTTAAGGTTGCACCTGAGCATTGCTCACAAAACGTGCTCGCCCTTATGGGTAAACCAAATTTTAAGGTGTATGAAAAGTTTAAGGACAGATATTTTGAGCTCACAAAAAGCTTCGGTCTTGAACAGTACCTTGTACCGTACCTTATGAGTAGCCATCCGGGCAGTACACTTGCAGATGCAGTTAAGCTTGCCGAGTATATTAAACGTTGGAATTATAATCCTGAACAGGTGCAGGATTATTACCCTACTCCCGGTACTGCCTCCACAGTTATGTTCTATACAGGCATTGACCCCTTCACTATGAAAGAGGTTTACGTTCCGCGTACAACAGAAGAAAAACGTATGCAAAGAGCTTTGCTTCAATGTGCAGACCCGAAAAATGCAGATTTAGTAAGAACTGCTTTGAAAAAATGTCACAGAGAAGATTTAATCGGCTACGATAAAAAATGCCTCGTCAAACCATCTTATAAGGACAGAGTTGAGCAAGCAAAAAAGAAAAAGCCTGTCAATCAAGGCAAAAAGAAGCCTGCTCAACGCAGAGGAAGAAGATAAGTCTGAGTGCAGAGAAAATTGATGAAGGTTGTGATTTAGACACCGAAGCTGTACAAGGGTACTGCGAGGTGAATAAATCGCAAGATTCGCAATTTTATCAAGCGAAAAAGGAGGAAAAAATGCAATTATTAAAGATCGATAAGAATAATTATATCGGTCAGGCAGACCCATATATTATTGAGCACGAAGGAAAATATTATATTTATACAACGGGTGACGACGGTCTTTACGGGTACTCGTGTGATACTCTTCTGGGTGACTGGAAATTTGAAGGTCAGATTTTTACCCTGGAGGGCAGGGACCACTTCTGGGCTCCAAGTGTAATTTACCTTGACGGCAAATTTTATATGTATTTTTCTTTTGAGTATTACGAGGACACTCCTGACCAGGGCGGTCACCATCAGGCAATGCACGTTGCAGTAAGCGACAATCCAATGGGACCATTTAAATTAGCGGGTCAGATTGCTCATCCGTTCAGTATTGACTCTCATATTGTTAAAACAAATGCGGGACTTTTCCTTTTCTATTCACCAAACACCTTTGAGGGCGAAAGAATCGGCACACATATTGTTGTACAGAAAATGAAAGATCCTTATACCCTTGAGGGCGAACCGACAGTTGTTCTGCTCGCATCTATTGATGAAGAAATTTTCCGCCGTGACAGATACAAAAAAGGTCAGCATTGGCACACACTTGAAGGTGCCTTCTGGTTCCAAGAGGGAGAATGGCAATACCTTATGTACAGCGGTGGCAGGTATGAGGATGAAACTTATTTTGTAGGCTATGCCGCTGCAAAAACAACAGAGCAGGACCTTACAAAAGTCAGGTTCCAAAAAATGCCTGATGAAAACACGTATGCTCCTCTTCTCAGAAGTAATGACTGGGAAGAAGGCACGGGTCACAACAGCGTAATTAAGGTAGACGGTCAGTATTACTGTGTTTACCATGCACGAAACACCGAAGCAGACGGTCTTGACGGCGACAGAAGAAATGCACGTATTGCAAAAATGCACGTTGCAGACGGCAAAATATCAATAGAACGCTATCCTGACCACATATAAATTTTTTGAGGGGTAATTATGAAAACTTTTAAAATTGCAGTTTGTTTACTTCTGGTTTTTTCTCTTACTTTTTGCTTTGCCGGCTGTAAGGATTCAGAAGATAAGCCAACACAAGAAAGCACCGGCGGAACAACCTATGAAGAGGATACCGAATATTCCGAGGGTGACGGTACGTATTCAGAATATTCCGAGCCTGATACAATTTACTCTGAGCCTGATTTTTCTGAAGAAAATTCAACAGAAAAGCCTGCTACTACTGTTAATGCAACCGTTAACACAACTGTCAGCACAACAGTTAAGCCTACCGTTCCTCAAACAACACAAAAGCCTGAAACTACTGCCCCTGTTAACACAACAGGCGTAGGCTCATACACAAAAAATTACGATGGACGCAAGCAAATTGTTTTTTACCCTAACAGTATGTTGACGTCAAATAAAACCTTGCCTGTTATTTCATGGGCAAACGGCACAGGCTTCTCTTATGATATTTACGAAAAGCTTCTGAAAAAGCTGGCAGAAGGCGGCTATATAGTTGTTGCAAGCGATGAAACTATGTCGGCAGACGGCACGGCGCAAATTTCCTCTTTGGATTTTATAATCTCCGAAAACTCAAATTCCTCAAGCGTGCTTTATAAAAAGGTAAACACCCAAAAGCTTGCCGCCGTCGGTCACTCACAAGGTGGCAGAAGCTCCGTTAACGCCGCCGCTAAGGATAGCCGTATTCTTTGTGCTATCTCTTTTGCAGGCAGTAACTTTGTTGAAGAAGCAGAGGCACTCAGTGCTCCTACCTTGTTCTTTGCAGGGGAAAAGGATTTAATTGTTAATGCTAAAAGATGGGTTATTCCTGCCTACGATGCATGCAAGGGACCTGCAGTTTACGTTTCATTAAAGAGTGGTGGTCACACCGCTTGCTGTACCAATCCCGAAACTTATTCCGACTATGCTTTAAGCTGGCTTGATATATGGCTCAAAAACGATTCATCCGCTAAAAATATTTTTAAAAACGGCGGTGACCTTTCTAAAGATTCAGATTGGACAGGCTTTAGGTGTAAAGGCTTATAATTCCTTTATTTTACCTTGACTTTATATATAATTTATACTATAATGCTCGTTGTAATTTTTAGAAAAAACAGGTGTTTTTATGATAACGCAAGAACAAATTAACAGAATAAATGAACTTGCTCGTAAATCAAAAACCGAAGGTCTTACGGAAGAAGAAAAAATTGAGCAAAAAGCTCTTCGTGCAGAGTACGTAAAGGCGTTCAGGCAGTCTCTTGAATGTCAGTTAGAGTCAACAGTTATTGTTCGTCCGGACGGCTCTAAGGAGCGTATTGTAAAAAAACCGAAAGGAACAAAATAATGGCAACTATACGCCCTGCTTGTTTTAAGGATTTGGAAAACGTTGAGTACGTATGCCGTATGACGGCAGGTAACCTGGCACGCACAAACGATATTATCGGCGAGGCAACTGCAAAAACGTATTCCACATACTATATTACGGAGTGCTGTGACACTTGCTTTGTTCTTGCAGATGATGAAAATAATGCAGTCGGCTACGTTCTTTGCGAAGTAAGCTACAAGCGCTACCGCAAGCTTTTCAGGCAAAAATATGTTCCTGTTATTTCAAAAATCTATAAGGAAGATGGCAGAAAGGCTTGGTTTTTACCTATACCCTTTACTATTTTCGGCAAAAAATATCCTGCACATCTTCATATCGATATTTTACCCGAATACCAGAACAAAGGGTACGGCACTAAGCTTATTGATACTCTTTTACAAAAATTACAATCACAAGGCGTAAAAGGAGTTATGCTGACTGCAGATGTAGAAAATGACGGTGCAGTCCGCTTTTATGAACGCCTTGGTTTCAAAACCGTTGTAGCCTCAAAAAAGCTCGGTGGTATTATTATGGCAAAAAATCTTTCTAAGTAAGTGATTAACATTATGGCAACAAAACCCGTTACAGCAATCATCCTTGGTGCAGGTCATCGCTCAATGGCATACGCAAAATATGCTCAGGAGCATCCTGATGAAATTCAAATTGTGGGCGTAGCAGAGCTTGATGAGTTCCGCAGAAACACAGTCCGCGATATGTTCAATATTCCTCAGGAGCACGTTTTTGTCAGTGCAGAGGAGCTTGCAAAATCACCAAAATTTGCAGATGCAGTTATTAACGGCACAATGGATGAGCAACATGTTGAAACTGCCATTCCTCTTTTAAAATGCGGTTACCATATGCTTCTTGAAAAGCCTTTTGCTGTAAATGAAGATGAGCTTAACTCTCTTATGAAGGTGGTAGAAGAAAATAACAGTAAGGTTATGATTTGCCACGTTTTGAGATATAATAAAGTATACCTTACCGTTAAAAACCTTATTGTTGAAGGTAAAATCGGCGATATTATAAACATTCAAACTGTTGAAGACGTAAGCTACCATCACCTTTCAACGTCATTTGTACGCGGTAAATGGGGCAATACAAAAAAATGTCACACCTCTATGCTCCTTGCAAAATGCTGCCATGACCTTGATATTATGACGTGGCTTATGGGTGATGATAAGCCTGTTTCTGTTTCTTCTGTGGGCACACGCTTTCAATTTCTCCCTGAAAATGCTCCAAAGGATGCAGGTACACGTTGCCTTTCAGACTGTCCGCACGTTGATACGTGCCGTTACAGTGCCAAACGCCTTTACCTTGACCATCCGAATAATTGGGAGGTTTACATCTGGCGTGATATTGAGCACATCAACAATCCTACTTATGAGGATTATAAAAACAGTCTTTTAAAAAGCGATTACGGTAAATGTATATATAAATGCGATAACGACGTTGTTGACCATCAGAGCGTGCTTGTTAAATTTCAAAGTGGTGCTACCGGTACACATAACCTTACAGGCGGTTGTGCCGAAAGCATAAGAACATTAAGAGTTATTGGCACCAAGGGCGAAATTTACGCTGAAATGGAAAATAAATTTGTTACACTTAAAGAAATCAATCCGACCCCAACAACTTACTTTGACGAAACTAAAATTGATTTATCTTACGTTTCAGATGAAGGTCACGGCGGTGGCGATACAGGTCTTATGTGCGACTTTGTAAAATTCATAAAAGGCGAAAATCCGTCTGTTTCCTGTACATCTATACATAACTCCGTTGCAGGTCACAAAATAATTTTCCTTGCAGATAAATCTAACGAAAATGGCGGAAAGATGATAAACATATAAATTCAGATACCAAAGCTTCACAAACGGTTAATTGATGTAAAATCGTCGCTATATTCAAATAATATATATGCAGAAGTGGCGGAATGGCAGACGCGCTAGTTTCAGGTACTAGTGAACTTCGTTCATGAGGGTTCAAGTCCCTTCTTCTGCACCAAAACAGAGTAACCATATTTGGTTGCTCTGTTTTTATATAATCGGGACTTGAACCCGTGAGGGTCTGAGCGTTTAGAAAACAGTCTGGTGGACTGTTTTTAGCGAGGAGCGTGAGGCGGGTACCGAAATCCACAGGATTTGGGTCGCCGAGCGAATAGTATGCAAGGCGAAGCCTTTGCATACGGCCAGTCCCTTCTTCTGCACCAAAACAGAGTAACCATAATTGGTTGCTCTGTTTTTATATAATTGGGACTTAATCCCGTTCGCAAACATTTGCCTGATATCTTAAAAATTGACACCGTGACCAAATAATCGTATAATAAAACGGTATCTTAAAATCGTATTGTATTATATATCAAATATGGAAATCATCAATAAAATAAATCTGTCGGAGAAAGCTTATGAAGCCAAATATCATTTTCTATTTTTCAGATCAACAACGCTGGGATACACTCAACAGTGTGCTTATGCCTAATGTATGGGAATTGGGAGAGGAAGGTGTGCTTTTTGAGAATTCTTTCACCTGCCAACCTGTTTGCGGTCCTGCCCGTGCATGTCTGCAAACGGGTCAGTATGCAACTGAAAACCAATGCTATTGGAACGGAATAGCACTAAAAGAGAATACAAAAACTTTAGCCGATTATTTCAATGAAAATGGTTATGATACAGCGTACATAGGGAAATGGCACCTTGCATCAGACCGTTACCCGGGAATAGGTGTTCATTGTGAAAAAACTGCTGTTCCTCAAAACAGGCAGGGCGGTTATAGCTATTGGCGAGCAGCTGATGTTTTGGAATTTACTTCTCACGGATATGACGGATATATATTTGATGAAGCTTGTAATCGAATTGATTTTACCGGCTACAGAGCAGACTGTATAAACGATTTTGCTGTTGAATACATTAACAATCATAATAACGATAAACCGTTCTTTATGTTTGTATCTCAGCTTGAGCCCCACCATCAAAACGATAGGGGACATTTTGAAGGGCCGAAGGATACTGTAAATAAATTCCTTCACTATCCTTTGCCTGAAGATTTAACCTTTCTCAAGGGGGATTATAAAGAAGAATATCCTGACTACCTTGCCGCCATTCACGCCCTTGACGAAAATGTAGGTAAATTGGTAAAAACACTTAAAGAAAAGGGGTTATATGATAACACGGTTATTGTATATTCCTGCGACCACGGATGTCATTTCAAAACACGAAATGCTGAATATATACGCAGTTGTCATGATTCAAGCATACACACACCTCTTGTTTTCGGTGGCGGAGCCATCAAAAAGGATAGTCCTATAGATTGTTTAGTAAGTCTTATTGATATTCCGCCAACACTTTTAAGTCTTGCAGATATTGAGATTCCTGAAAGCTATTCGGGTAACATTCTACCGGTTGTAAATAAAGATGTCCCCGAAAGAGATTGTGTATTTGTTCAGATAAGTGAATCACATATAGGAAGAGCTGTCCGAACAAAAAAATGGAAATACTCTGCACGTGCAATAGGTTCAGGATGGCACAAACCAAAAGCGATTCATTATTTTGATGATTATCTATACGACATAGTAAATGATCCACACGAGAAAAACAACCTTGTTAACAACGAAAATTATAAAAAAATTCTTAGTCAGATGCGTAGTTTACTTGCAAGAGAAATGGTCAATGCAGGTGAAAGAAAACCTGTTTTCCACAAACCACGAAAAGTAAAAAACTACTGATAAATTTTCATCAGCCAAATTCCCGAAATCGTGACATATTCTTTGGGCTTTCTCGGGCAGGTGTTACTGTTCGATTAGTGCAAAAAGAATTATTAACAGACAAATTCTGATTTGCCGAACTAAAAACACAAGGAACCGGCTATAGGAGACAGATATTATGAAAAGGATAAGCTTAAAATTAATTTCATTGATTGTTTGTGGTGCAATTCTTTTGTTGTGCTTTGCAGGATGCACTGAAGCTCCTCAAAAAGATGAGGACTTCAGAGTTACTGCTTATGTGAGGGGCGCTTTTATTCAGTCTGAAGAGGCTCTTCATCCGGAGGATTTTAATATAATTACAGATGTTATTCTTTTTGAGTGCGCATCATTTAATAATAAGGGTGAAATAGTTTACGATAAAGATATGCTTGAAATCGCCCTCAAAAATCTTCGCACGGCAATAGGTGACAGAGATGTAGATATCACACTTAATTTATTGGGCCCCGGCTCTGTAACTGACTCTACCGTTTGGGAGGAGCAGATGGAATCCCAAAGCGATGAGCACAACAAGGCTTTTAAAAGTGGCGTTTTAGAAGAAAATATTGTAAAAATACTTGATGAATATAATTTCGATGGTGTTCATTTTGATTATGAATATCCGTTATCTAAAAAAGCATGGAGGATTTATAATAGATTCCTTGTATCTTTAGATGAGAAGTTGGGTGAGCGTACTCTTGGTGTTGCATTTGTGAATTGGAATATGAACTATACTCGTAAAGCAGCAAATGCAGTTGATTATTTTGAGCTTATGACCTACGATTATGTCGACAGTGATGGCAAACACGCTACCTATGAGGATACTGTAGCAATTATTGAAGATATGGAGCTTAAAGCTATACATCCGTATAAAGTGGATATAGGTCTTCCGTTTTATTCAAGACCTACTGATATGTCTGCATATTGGTATGGATACAGCGAATGCTATGAAAAAATAGATGCTGACGGTTGGTACCATTGCGATGAAATCAACAAAGATTTTTGGTTCAATACACCTTCTGTAATTGAAAAGAAATCCGACTATGCTGTAAATAACGGTTACGGTGGTGTTATGTTCTGGCACTATACCTGTGATCTGCCTTCATCACAGGAGGGTTCACTTATCCGTGCTATCGGAGATGTTGTGGAAAAGGCAGACGCTTGATATAATTGTTCCGGAAATATAAGTTCCGAATGCTATGGCTACGAAAAACACAAAGCCTTTGTAATTATGCCTCAACCCTGTAAAAACAGCTGAAAACCTTGATTCTAATAAGGCGTTGACTTATCACCCAGGTCTTGTTACCATCAGGTACTAGTGAACTTCGTTCATGAGGGTTCAAGTCCCTTCTTTTGCACCAAAACAGAGTAACCATATTTGGTTGCTCTGTTTTTATATAATTGGGACTTGAACCCGTGAGGGTCTGAAAAATATTAACATTTAATTTTCAACAATTAAATATCTGTACCAAAAATAGTACAATTATCGTAATATAATGTACTCAGTAAAAAAAGCGTATCGGCAGCAAAGTTTAAAACACGGTTCTTTACAAACCACATAAAATGGTATAAAATCAAATTAACTTAACAGAACGGATGAAGTAAAATGAAAATTGAAATTTGTGAACAAATGATTCAATCCTGGTTACTCAATTGTAAGCAATGTGAAATTGTTCAAACTAACTGGAGCATTTCTCCACTACGCGTAATTGATACTGTGGATATTGATATTGTTAAGCTTCTTATGAAAGAAATTCAAGATGAGCTTAACGAGGCTTTAGACGTTGAAACTATTAATGCCTTACAAGAAAGTGCCGATAATGATTCAAATGAAGAATACCGGTTGGATGACGAAATCATCTCAAAACCGAAATCAACAAAAACAACAAAGGTTAAAAAATTAAATATTTTCAAAAAATCAAAGCCTGAACAGTTTATTCGTCAATGCGAAATTGACGTGGTTGGTACCAAATTTTACGATGGCGTTGCAGAAAGAATTTATCTTGTTGATTCTGCTTTTCACAAAAGTGGATTAGGTTATCACGATGCAGTTGCAACCGTTATCAAAAAAATAATTCGTGCTGCTTTGGTGTCTGCAATTATTTTCGGAACCGGTGTTCCTGTCAGTATTATTTTTGCAGCACCGAAATGCGGTGACACACTTAAAAATAAAATTGATGATGTTGTTAAAAAGCTTATTCCAATAATCGAACACGATTATCCCAATATAACAATAGAATTATATTTCAATGAAACTTTTTCAAATGAAATTTATCTTCCTTTAAAAAATCAAATTAAAAATTTAAATAACGATAATGATTTATTTATGCGTGCTTTAAATCTTGCAGCCGTTGCCGAAGGTCAGATTACTGCTTCTGTTACCTCTTCTTCTGTTACTTCTGCTCCTGCTGCCTGTGTTTCTGCAGGTCCTGCAAAAGAGAAAAACGAAACAGTTGTGTTTAATACTTTAAAAAATATTATCGAGAAAGGGAAAATGTCATCCGATTTACTAAATGCTTTACAGACTCCTGCTTTTGCTAAAAGTACCTTTAAAATGCCATCTTACCCTATTTTATTAAAAGAAGATAACTTTAGTTTTTTCGGTTTTGAAAAAATCAGATTCTATAAAAAATTAATTACTATTGATGGCGATAAATACTTCGTTTGCAGTCAGTGGATTCCTGAAAGAATTGCTAAATTAAAGGATTGGTATAATAATTTATAATATTCCGAGGTATGGTGATACTATGATTAAATACGTTGCAATTTATTTTATTCTTATTTCAATTGCTACGGCGGTTGTTACAGTTTACGACAAAAAGGCAGCAAAGCTTATGCCTGAAAAAAGAATAAAGGAATCTGTTCTTATTCTTCTTGCGGTGCTTGGCGGTGCCATTTCTGAGTATATGGTTATGACAATTATTCGTCACAAAACAAAGCACAGCTTATTTATGAACGGGCTTCCCCGCATATTTTTAGTACAATCAATTATTTTTTTCATCAGTGTACTTATTTACTACTTATAATTTTTAAATTCCTCAAAAAGGTGGTGAGTATATGGTTAACCTTGATTCAAGAATTCAATTCCTTAAAGGCGTAGGCGAAGCACGTGCAAAGCTTTTTGCAAAGCAAAATATATATAGTGTAGATGACCTTTTAAGGAATTATCCGCGCACCTACGAGGATTGGAATTTTGTTACACCCATAAGGGATGCCCAGCTTAACGAAAATGTATGCCTTAAGGCTGTTGTTGCAGAGTCTCCGTCTGTTGTAAAAATAAAGGGCGGTAAAATTCTTGTTAAAACTGCAATTGCAGACGGCACAGACTATATGCACATCGTCTTTTTTAACAATAAATATGTAAAAGACCAGTTAAAAGAAAACGAAGAGTATTTGTTTTTCGGCAAGGTTACACAAGATAAATACGGCGGTCGCACAATGCTTTCACCACGTTTTGAAAAAGCAGGCAACAAGCAACGCATTCGCCCTATTTACAAGGCAACCTCTTCGCTTACATCTAAAACAACAGAGCGACTTGTTGAGGCTGCTTTAAAAGAAGCAGAAAATAATATTGAAGAAATCATTCCTCAATATCTTATTAATAAATACAAGCTTATGGGCTTCGGCAATGCTTTAAGGGCAATACACTTTCCTCAAAGCGAAAAGGAGCTTTCACTTGCAAAGCGCAGGCTTATATTTGAAGAGCTTTTACTTTTACAGCTTGGTCTTATGTGGCAAAAATCTTCAACCACAGGCAGAGTGGCAAAAAAAATACGTTCAGACTTTACTGAAGAGTTTTACGCTTCTCTTCCCTTTACACCAACAAACGCCCAGAAAAGAGCTGTTAAAGAAGCGTTTACAGATATGCAAACTGCAAAGCCTATGAATCGCCTTTTACAAGGAGACGTAGGCTCAGGTAAAACTGCCGTTGCCGCCGCACTTTTATATAATACTGTAAAAAACGGATTTCAAGGCGCATTAATGGCTCCAACAGAGGTGCTTGCAAATCAGCATTACAAAACACTCAAAAGCTTTTTTAATGATGATATTGAAATTGTGCTTTTAACGGGCTCCTTAACTGCCGCTAAAAAAAGAGATATACGTGAAAAAATCAAATACGGTACCTGCCACATAATTGTCGGCACACACGCCATAATACAAAATGACGTTGAATTTTTTAATCTGGGGCTTGTTATTACCGATGAGCAGCACCGTTTTGGTGTAAATCAACGTGCTTCACTTTCTGCAAAGGGCAACAACCCTCATACACTTGTTATGTCAGCAACGCCTATTCCTCGCACACTTGCAATGATGATTTACGGCGACCTTGATATTTCTGTTTTAGATGAATTACCAAAGGGCAGGCAACCCATAAAAACTTATTGTGTACCCACAAGCTACCACGAAAGAATTTATGCCTTTTTAAAGAAAAATATTGATAACGGCAGACAAGGCTACATTGTTTGTCCCCTTGTTGAGGAATCAGAAAGTGATTTGGTTCCTGCAACGGAATACTATGAATTTTTAAAAACAACACATTTTTCCGATTATACTCTCGGTCTTTTACACGGTCAGATGAAAGCAAAAGAAAAAGACGAGGTTATGAAACGTTTTTACAGCGGAGAAATAGATTTACTTATATCAACTGTTGTTATTGAGGTTGGCGTTGACGTACCGAATGCTACTGTTATGGTAATAGAAAATGCAGAAAGATTCGGCCTTTCACAGCTTCACCAGTTAAGAGGACGAATCGGCAGAGGCTTTGAGGAAAGTCACTGTATTCTTCTTTCCGATGCTCAGAATGAAGTGGCAACTGAGCGTTTTGAAATTATGTGCCGTACAACAGATGGCTTTGAAATTGCAAAAAAAGATTTGGAAATGCGTGGTCCGGGTGACTTTTTCGGGTCAAGGCAACACGGTCTTCCTGATATGCGCGTTGCAAATCTTATGACAGACACACGCATTTTGTATGAGGCACAAAACTCTGCTAAGGAAATTATAAATTGCACGGTTGAAATTTCGCAAAAAGAGCGAGAGGCTCTTGAAAAAGAGGTTGATAAGCTATTTAACAGAGTAAGCTTCAACTAAAAATATATAAAAAGACTGTAATCGGATTGTTACCGATTACAGTCTTTTAACTTATTTAAATAAGAAATTTTTAAATGTTTCTATATATTCTTTTGCTCTTTTTGCATTTGTACTTTCTGCAAAAATTCTCAAAAGTGGCTCCGTACCTGAAAAACGGCAAATTACAAAGCCATCTTCAAAATACACCTTACAGCCGTCCTCATAATTAACCCTTATAACCTTATCATTAAATTCGGGAAGAAGCTTATCCTCCATTAAGGTTTTTTCAACAACAGGCTTTACTGCAGGGTCAAAGGTCATATCATCCTCAACCATAACAAAATTTCCGAACTTTCTGTGAAGCTCATCAATCATTTTGCTTGGTGATTTACCTGTTGCACTTACCATTTCTGCAAAAAGTGATGCAGCGTAAACAGAGTCCTTACCGTGAATGTGTCCCCTTACTGTAAGACCGCCTGAGCTTTCACCACCGAGAACTGCATCAACCTCATCAATTTTTGAAGAAATATACTTAAAGCCAACAGGAACCTCGTAGCATTTTTCACCAAAATCCTCTGCAATTTTATCAAGAAGATGGGTTGTTGCAAGGTTTCTTACAACAGGACCCTTCCAGCCCTTATATTTTACAAGGTAATAATAAAGAAGGCAAAGGGTTTCGTTTGCGTTAATGTATCTGCCGTTGGCATCAATTATACCAAGCCTGTCGCCATCGCCATCCATAGCAATACCAAAATCATATCCGCCCTTAATTACAGAATCGCGAAGCTCAAATAAGCTTTTTTCTGACGGTGCAGGCATAACGCCACCAAAGTAAGCATCCTTGTTTGTATTAAGGGTATCTATTGTACACCTTGCAGTATAAAAAATTGCAAGTAACGGATACGTACCTGAGCCGTGCATTGTATCAAAAAGTACCCTCAAGCCTCTTTTCCTTAATACTTCGACGTCAATAAGGTTAAGAATATCATCAAGAAAATCATTAAAGGGATTATTAATATATTGAAGAAGATTTTTTTCTTTTGCTTCTGCAAGATCAAGAGACTCAACGTTTTCTACACTATCTATTAATTCCTCTAACCTGTTTGTAATTTCAACAGGAGCATCGCGACCCTCATCCACAAATAATTTTATACCGTTATATGAAGAAGGGTTATGACTTGCAGTTATTTCTATACCAAAGTGAAGCCCTTGCTTTTTTACTGTGTGCATAACAAGAGGAGTTGGTGTGGAGCGTTCAATCAGCATAACCTGAATGTTGTTAAAGGTTAATACCTCTGCAACCCAATTAACTGCTTTTTCTGAAAGGAAGCGTCTGTCGTGACCGATAATAACAGGCTTATCTGTTTTATTCTGTTCCTTCATTAATAAGCAAATACCCTGGGCAACCTTTTTTATGTTTTCACATATAAAATCATCACCAATTACGGCACGCCAACCGCCTGTACCAAATTTTATTTTGCTCATACCTTTTCCTCCTTGTTCATTTTCGGTTTAATTTTAACATATACAGAACAGAAAATCTTATAAAATACGTTGTTATTTTTATAATTTTGGTTGCTTTTTTATAATATTAGGTATAGAATCAAATTGGTGATGATATGGACTATAAAAAAACTGAGCTTTTCTGTCCCATAAAAATAGACGGAATATATACAGTGCACTACTTTGAATACGCAAAGGATTTTGCTTATTCAGGTGAGGTGCATGACTTCTGGGAGCTTGTTTATGCCGATAAAAAGAATCTTTTTATTACTGCCGGTGCTCAAGAAATTGAGCTTCTTGCAGGGCAGATGTATTTACACAAGCCTAATGAATTCCACAATATACGTTGTGACGGCAAGCGTGCTGCAAACTCCGTTATAATTTCCTTTGATTGCCACACTCCTGAGCTTATGAATGTTGCAGGTAAGGTTATTACCTTAGGCGAAAAAGAGCGTGCCCTTGTAGGTACGGTTGTAAAAGAAGCATCCTCTTCCTTTTCAACTCCTTTGGGAAACCCGTACACCTATGAAATGGAGGTTGATGAAAACAGCGCATTTGCCTCTCAACAAATGATTAAGCTTTGTGTAGAAATGCTTTTTATACGTCTTATACGCCAACATATTAACATTGCACCTGTAAAAATACACAAAAATAATAACCTTCTTGCAGACATCACCGAATATTTAACTTCTCATGTAGAGGATAAGCTTGAATTTAAGGATATTTTAAAGGAATTTAACCTTTCGGCATCTGTTGTTAAAAAAATATTCCGTGAGCAAATGGGTTGCGGTGTTATGGATTATTTTTCGCGCCTTAAAATAGATAAAGCAAAAGAGCTGATTCGTGAAGAAAATTTCACCTTTACCGAAATTTCTGAAAAGCTGGGCTTTAATACATCTCAATATTTCACCACAGTTTTTAAAAGAATTTCGGGCATGACGCCTACTGAATATGCAAACGTTGTTGTTCGTTTCCATTAATGTATTGAAAAAGAATTAAATTAATAGTATAATTTTATCAAACATAAAGGAGAAAGATTATGAGTACAGAATTAGAAAGAACTTATAAAAGCTTCACCCAATGGAAAGAAAAATCAAAACAAACTGAATACACCGAAGAAACTCCGCTTTTAAATCCCGATGGCACACTTAATGCAAAGGGATGGGCAAAGCGCAACAATTTTACCTATGACAGAAATCTTGTAAAAACAGGCATTATGAGCCGTAAGGAATGGGATTTTTACAACATTCTTGTTGGTGACGAAATACAAATTCTTGTAAGCTTTGCAAATATAAACGTTGGCGGTTACGTTGGCGCTAAACTCACAAACGTTAAAACAGGCGAGGTTATTTGCGACTCTATACAATATTTTCTCGGAGCAAACAAGCACGTTCCGCCTGCAAAAGGTGACGTACCTAACAGGTATAAAGATAAAATAGGCAAAACAGAATTTGATTTTAATACAAAAGAAACCGAAAGAACCCTTTGGTATAAGGGCGCCTACAAGGGTAAGCCCGTAGAGGTTAACGTTACTATGGATATTCCTGAGGGACTTGAAAACATCACCACAGTTTTCCCTTTCTCTGAAGATAATACAAAGTACTTTATGACCACAAAGCAAATGTGTATGGTATGCGAGGGTGAATTTAAACACGGTGATTACGTTTACAAATTCTCAAAGGATAATTCCTTCTGCACACTTGACTGGGGCAGAGTAAACACAGTACATAAAATGGTCTGGTACTGGGGCAGCGGCAACACCTTTATTACAGATGAGAACGGCAAAAAGCACCTTCTCGGTTTTGAAATCACGTGGGCTATCGGTGATGAATCAAACGCAACTGAAACCTGCATTTTCTATGATGGTAAGGTACATAAATTCGGTGCCGTTGACGTAGAAAAATTCCCTAAAGACAGATATATGGAGGAATGGAAATTTATTTCTGAAGACGGCAGATTCAATATGACAATGACGCCGACTCTTGATAACCATACCGATGTTGATTTTAAGGTAGGCAGAATGAACTGCCACCAGATTTTTGGTAACTGGAACGGCACAATGACCCTTGACGACGGCAAGGTTATTGAAATAAAAGATTTATTTACTTTCTGCGAATACGTAGAAAACAGATGGTAAAAGTAAAAACAGTGTAGCATAATTGCTACACTGTTAATTTTTGTTATGATTTTTTGTGATTTTTTAACCTTTCGTATTCTTCATCTGTTATTTCAATAGCTTTGCCATGCTTAAAGCCATACGGGAATGAAAATGCATCAGGGCAACGTGTAAAATTCATATCTCCCGGTGCAGATGATATAAACGGCACATAGCCCATTTTTTCTTTTTCGCAACCAAAAAAATCTGCCATAAAGCACCATCTACCGTCAGGTAATGTAAAGGTTGTTGCACCTTCGTAGAAGCCGGGGCTCTGAATTTCCTTTTCCATATACTCCTGAAATTTTTCGTCGTGTTCAAAAGGTCCGTAAAGGCTTTTTGACGTGGCGTGCATATTCATTGGCGGATTTGAGGAATTTTTATAAAAAAGGTGAAATGTATCCCCTACTTTTGTTATGTGAGAATCAAGAATTTCGTTTTCCTTTGTAAAATATAATTTTGGTTGTGAGAAGGTTTCAAAATCCTTTGTAACTGAGCAGTAAATTGACATATGAGAAAAACCGTCTTCTTTTACTGTTGAACCCCAATGGATAAGGTACTCTTGCCTTTCATCATCAAAGAAAATTTCAGGTGCCCACATACAACCAAAATCATCTCTGCCGAAATGTACCAGCCTTTGCGATGAAAAATTAACTAAATCTTCTGTTTTCCATAGACAAAGACTTTGACTGCCGTGACTGTTAATATGCTTCCAGTCCACATTATAATTTTCATCAAATTTTGTAGCAATACATAAATCGGTGGTCAATATAACAAAACCGCCTGTATGAAGACGTATGATTTCAATATCACGGCAACCCTTATCACCTAATGTGCTCATAAGAACAGGTTCACCGTTATTAACACTTTCCCAATTAAACCCGTCTTTACTTATACCGAAATAAACAGCTTCACCGTCGGGAGAAATTTTTTCTTTAAAATGAACAAATAAATATGCCATATCATCAACCTCTCTTTTAATATACCATACTTCTCTTGTTTTTTAAATTGAAATTGCTTTATAATTTTAATTATGCTAAAATTAATTCACAGATTTAAAAGGAGAGCAAAAATGAACGTTATTCTTATTGGTATGCCGGGATGCGGCAAAAGTACTGTTGGCGTTTTACTTGCCAAAAGTCTTTTATGCGATTTTGTTGATACCGATCTTATTTTACAAAACAAATATCAAAAAACTCTTTGTGATATAATTGCAGATGACGGGCTTCAGGGTTTTAAAGAAAAAGAAAATCTTGTTCTTTGTGAATTAAACGTTACAAATTCTGTTATTGCCACAGGCGGAAGTGCCGTTTATTGCGATGATGGAATGAATAACCTTAAAAAACACGGTAAAGTTATTTACCTTAAACTTTCTCCTGCAGAAATTAAAAACAGAATAAAAAATATAACAACACGTGGCATTGCTATGAAAGAAGGCACAACAATCGAAGACCTTTATAATGAACGCTCTGCACTTTACGAACAATATGCAGATATAACAATTAATTGCCACAACACTTCTGCAGAGGAATGTGTAAATAAAATAGTTAATGTTATAGGAGGCGAATAATGAACTCATCCCGAAAAAACAAAATAATTGAAAATATAAAAAAATTCAAAATCCGTAATTTTGTTATGTTAACCGTTGCAGGCATTATAAATGCATTTGGTGTTACTGTTTTTCTTAACCCTGTTAATTTATACGATAGCGGTATTTCAGGTACATCTATGCTCCTTGCAAACGTTACTCCCGAAAAATTTACTCTTTCACTTTTTCTTATAATTTTAAATATACCTCTTTTTATTTACGGTACAAAAAAGCAGGGCACACATTTTACCGTTTATGCAGTATACACCGTAATTATTTATTCTGTTTGTGCTTACCTTATAACAGATGTTTTGCCAATTGATGTAAGCTTTGCTTCACCACTTGCAGGCGAAGACCTTTTACTTTGCGCCTTGTTCGGCGGTATGATTTCAGGTGTAGGTAGCGGTATTGCCATACGCTTTGGCGGTGCCATGGACGGAATTGAGGTTATGGCAGTTATTTTTGCAAAAAAACTTGGTGTAACTGTTGGTACCTTTGTAATGGCATACAACGTTTTACTTTACGTAATATGTGGCCTTATTCTTGATAGCTGGATTCTTCCCTTATACTCAATAGTCGCATATATGGCGGCATTAAAAACAGTAGACTTTATTGTTGAAGGCTTTGACAGAGCAAAATGCGCCATGATTATTACAACAGAGCCGGATGATATTTGCTCAATGCTTTCTTATTACTTTGAATCAGGCTCCACAAAAATTGAAGTTATCGGCGGTTATTCCAACAAGCCGAAAACAATGGTTTACTTTATTGTAAACAGATTTCAGGTTGCTAAGCTTCGCGAAATTGTACACGAAACAGACCCGCACGCCTACATAACAATCACAGAGGTTGCAGACGTGTTTAAAAAAGAAAAAATTGACTGAAAATAAAACAGATATTTATTACCGGGCAACATAAATTAAAACCGCTATTTGATGTAATTTACAGCAAATAGCGGTTAACTTTATGTATATTAAATTATCTATACCTTACAATTAAAATATGATTTTTATTTTTTATCGGATATGCCGGTTAAATAATCAAGGGAGACACCATAAAACTCTGCAAGTCTTATTGCATATTCTAAAGGCAAATCCCTTTCCCCTCGTTCATATTTGGAATACAAGGATTGATCGCACATCAGATATTGCGAAACATATTTTTGAGTAAAATCATTATCTTCTCTTAAATCACGAATACGTAAATTCATTTTTATCACCAAAATAACTATACAACAGGACTATTTGTCCTATTGACATTTAGGACTAATAGTCCTAAAATAGACTTGGGTGATTTAAATGTATAAAAAAATGTATTTAACTTTATTTAACGCTATAACAAGCGCTCTTGAACAAACAGATATTGAACATATACATAATATTTTAAAACAGGCACAAATAGAATCAGAAGAAATTTGCATAAATAGCACGGAGAAAATATAAAGAATTTAATTATCCCCAAATTGTAAAAAGCCCTTACGTAAACAGTGTTGTTCTTATCGGAGAATTTGTAATCACATCTGTTTCTATTAAGAACCGACATCGCATTTGTATGCACAAATTCAGTTGGGTAGTAGCCCAAACCCACTAACAACAGAAAAGAGAAAAGTCGGAGGCCAAGCGGTCTTAGGAAGACAAATCCCCACTACAACTCCTTG
>JAZUMM010000036.1:0-8196 GCA_045603625.1 Acutalibacteraceae bacterium
TCGGAAAGAGTGATATTATGCACTTTTCGGCATAGTGATATTGAAATCTTCGATTTCAGTGTTATTTTATTCGCATAAAACTGTCCGAAGGACAATATCACAATGCGTAGCATTATATAACTGCGAAGCAATATCACTCGCTGCAAGGCGAATAAAACTGCGTGAGTGTCCTCAGGACACCCACGCATTTGCATCAGTCTTTTTATTCAATTACCCTACAAGGGCTGCTTTTCTGCCGTTTTCTTCGTGTTGAGCAAAGGTTTCTGCATAGTATACTCCACCTTCAACATCATGCCTGAAGTAAAGATAATCTGTATCATCAGGGAAAAGTGCGGCATGTATTGCATCTTCACCCGGGTTAGAAATAGCACCAACAGGCAAGCCTACACAAACATCTGAATAAGTATCATAATTATCTCTGTATTCAAGATATTTTTGTGTATCCTCCACACCTGAGGTAAGGCTGGGTTTTATTGTATTGAGAAGGTAATCTTCAGTAGAGTCACATTGTAAAAGCGGGAATGCATTTGGTCTGTCAAGACGATTATAAAGAACAGAAGAAATTCCGCCCATCTGGTCTTTATTTGCTGCTTCCTCCTGTATAATTGAAGCCATTATAATAACCTCATCTACTGTAAGTCCGCGTGATTTTGCCTGTTTCTGATATTCCTCTGTCCACTTAGCCTCAAAGTTATCAAGGAACCTTCTTACAACACTTGATGCATTTTCGCCAACGTAAAATTCATACGTATCAGGGTAAAGGTAACCCTCTAAAGGAATAAAACGCTTGTCCTTATCGGTAACAGTACCAATAAACTCATATTCTTCAGAAAAATCAACAGTTTTAAGTGTTGTAATAAAACTGGAAGCAGTACAAACATCATTAGACTCCAGCTTTTCTGCCATTTGCTTTACAGTCCAACCCTCAGGGAATGTAAGTGTAACAGTTTCAGAGCTTCTGAAATCGGTTTTCATTGTTGAAATCATTTTTTCAACGCCTAAATCCGGAGTTAAAGTGTATATACCCGAAATATACTCACCGTCTTTATTAAAGAAATCTATAAAGATTTTGCAGAAAAATTTATTCTTTATCAAGCCTTTTTCGTGAAGTATGTCAATAACCTCTTCATCGGTCATACCGGCTTCAACCGTAACCTCTACCGCTTCACCCTCAGGTTCAAATGCAAGAACATCGTTTATACATCTGAGACCGTACCAGCACAACGTAGAGCTTACAATACCTATAATCAGGAACATTATAAGCGCATTTCTTAATCTGTGCTTTTTCTTTTTTACAGGAGCATTAGCAGCAGTATCCTTTACTGCCTCAGAGCGTTTTTTTGCCGCTTCCTTTGTAGCACTGTTAAGGGCAATACCCTGCTCACGCTCTGCCTGTGTTTTTATGTCTCTCGGCGGATTTGAAAAATACACTCCGCTTTTTGCACCATTATTATCTCTTGAAGAATCAGAACTGATATCCACCATATTTTTATTAAATCTGCGGGACATAGCCGTGCCTTCTTTTTTAGTGGTGGATGAACCTGATGGCGTAATATTCTGTTGCTGAGCAGCTTGCGGTGCCTTTGGTTGTACGGGGATTGACTTAGCTTCCGCTTCCTGTGGCTTTTCTGCCTCTTTTGCAGATTGCTCCGAAGCCTTTGGTTTTTCTTCAAACATACTTAAAAGGTCATCGTACTCATTATTATATTTAGCCATTCTCATTCTCCTTTCTTATAATATCTTTATCTGTAACAACAAGGTCAACTGCCCTGTCATATTTACCGTGATACAATTTATCCTTCAAATTACTGCTGTAACATATCCCGACGGTAGTACCCTCATACCTTGAAAGATACCTGTCGTAATACCCTTTTCCGTAGCCCAGACGATACCCGTTTTTATCAAACATAAACGCAGGAACAATACACACACTACCTTGTGTTTGCAAGCATAGATTTTCCTTCAGTGATTCAGGCTCCTCCACACCAAAGCTACCGGGCGAAAGCTCATCCAACGAATTAATAAAATAAAAATTCATTTCAGATTTACCGCCTTCACAACGAGGAACGGCAACACGCTTACCCATTTGCAACAAGGTGTTTATAAAATCCTTTGTATCAACCTCAATATTAGTTGAAACGTAACAAAGAACGGTATCTGCTTCCCTTACTGCCCACAAATTGAGTAGTTTATTTTTTATTTTCCTGTCAAGTGACTGTTTAACAACAGGACTCATTGAAAGCCGCATTTCTTTTGCCTGGGCTCTCAACTTCTTTTTTATTGGACGGATATCTATTATTTTCTCCATTGAATAGCCTCAAGAATATCAAGCGCCTTCTGTTCGCCTGTGATTCGGGAACAGATTGCCGCACCAAATTCCCATGCAACACCTGCACCCCTTGCAGTAACAATCATACCGTCACCCATAACGCCGTATTCCACTACCTTTGCCCCATCAAGTTCATTTTCAAATCCGGGGAAACAGGTAGCACTTTTGCCTTTCAGCAAGCCTTTTCTGCCGAGTATAAACGGTGCCGCACAAATAGCACCCACAATTTTATTATTTTCAATACAAAAATCTATTGCCTCGTGAACCTTTGCAGAGTTATTAAGATTTTCTGCTCCCGGCATTCCACCCGGTAAAATAATACCCTGAAGCTCATCTGATAAAACAATATCTTCAATTAAAATATCGGCACAAACCTTTATGTTGTGTGTACCGCAAACCTCTTTTGAGCCTACACCTACAAGTACAGTTTCAATGCCTGCCCTTTTAAGAAAATCAACAGGTGCCAGTGCTTCTACCTCTTCAAAGCCGTTTGCCAAAAAAACATATATCATAAATCTATCCTCCGTAAGAGACACCTATAAAGCCGTTACTGAATAGTGGTGAACCATCTAACGATTTCAACATTCCGTAAGGCTTACCGTTTGTTAACGCTTGCTCTCTTACATATAAAACATTATTTTTAACTTCACTGAAAATACAGCTTAGTAATTTACCTTTATCACCTATACACTCATGAACAATAACCTTACCGTTATCAGTTTCATAAACTGCGAAGCCCTCATCTTTCAAATAAACACAATGCATATCATTCTCTGCATAGTTATAAAAGCCATTAAAACCATCTTTATTAAAAGCAGTGTACGGAACATTAAGATTATTACTTTTAATTCTTTTATATTCATCAAAGGTCAAAGCCTCACATTGATAATCAAGCTCCGGATATACACCCTTTTGAACACAAGCTTCTTTATATGTAAAGCACGTGGAATAACCCATTTTCTCATAAAATGTGAAAAGACCTTCTTCAGCAGGAACAAGATACAAATATGAAATATCTCTTTCTCTTGCCGTTTTTTCTAAAAGCTTAAAAAGCCCTGATGATAAACCTTTACCTCTGAAGCCTTCTTTAGTGCAAACTGCATACACGTAATATGACTTGTAGCTTTTACCATTAAAAAACACCTGAGACTCTATTGCATACAGTACACTCACAGGCTCACCGTCATAAAATGCACAAAACACATTTTGCGGTTTAACTGTTTTTTCAAAAAAACTGTCTATAACCTGCAAGGAGTCACCAAAAACCTCATTCCAAAGCTTTTTTAGTTGAGAAAAATGTTTATTTGAAGAAAAACCAAACTCATATAACTTTTGCATAATATTTTTTTACAAAAAACTCAGGTTGATAAGATGTTTTTGCCTTACGCAAACCATCAACACCTGCATCATCTTCACGATTTATATATTTATACTGCCCTTGCAGCATTTCTGCAAAAAGCTTGTTTATTACAGCATAAGCTCCCGTATAATCCTTCAATGCTTTTTCAAAATGAGTGCAAAACACTTGTGAATCTGCCATAGACTCACCAAGACAATATGCAATTATTTGCCCGTCTAATTTAAGAACTGCTCCCTTTAAATTCAAGGCATTGTAATTTTTAAAAGCATATTCTATAACCTGACGCTCCGCTTCAAAGCGCTGAGTACTTTCACTTTCAAGAAACCATTTATGAGAAAACTGACAGCACAAAGAAATATCTTCGTCGGTTATAGGAGTAAATGTATATTTATATTTACGATTGAAGGAATTAACGTGATTCTTTTTTGAATGCAATTTGCGACCTGAAAGTGAAGAAAGTTTCTCTGCAGAATAAACGTAATCAAAATAATCCCTTTGCTCTTTAGCAATGAGCTTATTACCAAAAAAACTTTCAAGATATAGCAACTGCTCCTCTGCTACACAAAAAAAACTGAGGTCAGCATTACGCTCGCCGGCATCATCAACAATTTCTTTTAATGCTTTGTCAATATCGCCCTTACCCCATGGCACCGCATAAGAGGTTACACCGTTAAACGTTGCACGCAGATACAAAAAACCTTCTTTTTCTGCTATTTCCGTATGCTCTATGGCGCTCCAGGAAAAAAGGTTACCGAAGGTAAAATCACACATTTTCTTACAGCAATCGGGAATATAGCTTTCTATCAAGGCTTTATCTTCAATTTTTAAATGTCGCAAATTAAGCATAATCAATTATCTTTTAATGTTTCTTTTAAAATACTGTAAACTTGATTGTTGATTGTTTCAATAGATAAGGGCTCACCGTTTTGTGCACAAGAAATTACAGACCATCCGTATTTTTCTGCTGCATAAAGTGCCGCTTCACGGCAAGCGTTTAAAAATTCAACGTTTGCCTCATGAACATCTTTTTTTGATTCATCGCCCTGATAACGCTGTGTCATAAGCTTTTGTGAAACCTCAACAGGCATATCAAGAAAAATAACTTTATCAGGAGCCGGTATGCCGATTTTGTTATACTCAAAATCAAAAAGCCACTCTAAATACGGGTCCCACTCTTCTTTTGTAAGCTTTGTCATCTGATAAAGGGCATTGGCAGGAGTATAACGGTCTGCAAAAATTAATTTACCCGATTTATAATCATTGCCCCATTTTTCTGTAAATGATGCAAATCTGTCTGCGGCATACAAAACAGATGCAGCATAGGCATTTACATCCCCTGCATTTTTACCGAAATCACCTGCCAGATATTTACGAACAAGTATGCTTGAATCACTTTCGTAATCAGGCAACTTAATTTGTTTAAAATCAACCCCGTCCTCTTGAAGACGTTTACAAATAAGCTCGGTTTGTGTTGTTTTACCACTACCGTCCAAACCTTCTAAATCGATAAAAATACCCATTTGATAATATTATCCTTTCATTGCAAAGCGCAATTATACTTATACTATTAAATAATACTATAAATATCCTCTACTGTCAAATAATATGTACATATAAATTGTAAAAATTATGTAAAAATAAAACCTGATTTCAGTTAAAAAATCAGGTTCAAATATGTTTTTGATTTTAATTTACTTTACAAGCCTTAAAATACTTTCTTCAGACATAACGCCAACGCCTTTGTTAACAACTTCGCCGTTTTTAAAAGCGATTAACGTTGGTATGCTTTCTATTTTAAACGCCATAGCCAATGACATTTCTTCATCTACGTTTACTTTACCAACTACAATATCATCATTTTCTTTTGCAATTTTTTCAATAACGGGAGCAATCATCATACAAGGACCGCACCACGTTGCCCAGAAGTCAACAAGCACAGGCTTTGTGCTTTTTAAAACAACCTCTTCAAAATTTGCACCTGTTATTTTAATTTCTGCCATAATATAAGCTCCTTTTAATCTTTAGTTTTATAATATAATCTGCAATGGCAATAGCCTTCAAAATCAGGATCGGCAATCTGGTTACGGAACTCCTCGCAAATACATTTATTCTCTGGTGTTTTCTGAAGCCTGCAAGGACAGTAGCCGCCTTTTGCTTTAAGCCCCTCTTTGATTTTTGCCACAACATCTTTATCTTCATTTAACTTTACTGCCATAAAATCACCTACTCAAATTTTATATTAATATTATACACATTCTAATGCCTTTTTTCAATAAATAGCCTTTACTTTTAATTAAAAAAGTGTAAAATAATTTTATGAACTTTCTTTCAGGAGATTACGTATGAATCAGATTTATAACGAAGCGTACCTTTGCGCAAAAGAAATTATTGAGGTTGCCAAGCTTAACAAAGGCGATATTTTAGTTATTGGTTGCTCTACAAGTGAAGTTACCGGAAATAAAATCGGTACAAACTCCAGCCCTGAAACTGCCAACGACCTTTTCAACGGAATAAAAAAGGCTACCGACGAACACGGTGTATATATTGCCGCACAATGTTGCGAGCATCTTAACAGAGCAATTATTATTGAAAAGGATGCTGTATGTAAAGGTGAGTTTTGTAACGTTGTTCCGCAACCAAAGGCAGGCGGCTCCTTTGCAACCGCAGCATATAAATCATTTAAAAACCCTGTTGCACTTGAAGAAATAAAAGCAGATGCAGGATTGGATATTGGTTTTACAATGATTGGTATGCACCTGAAAAAAGTTGCGGTACCCGTCAGACTTAAAAACAATAAAATCGGCGAAGCACTTGTGCTTGCCGCAAGAGTAAGACCAAAATTCATTGGCGGCGAAAGAGCCGTTTACAATGAAGAGTTAATATAAAAACAGGCTGTAAAAAACCTTCGTTTTTTACAGCCTCTTTCATTTTTATTAAAGCAAATCTTTGAATAAAGCAAAATTTTTCTTTGATGCTTCAAGCTCGCCTGCCTGAATCTTTTTAATTATTTCTACGATTCTGTCATTTACAGGTGTTTTTACACCGTGCTTCTTACCAAATTCACAAACAACACCGTTAATTGCATCCACTTCGCAAGGCTTACCTTTTTTAATATCCTGAAGCATTGACGGGTCAATATCTCTGTGTTTTTTCATTGCAACAGGTAAAAGAGCACAACCAAATGCGCGTTTAAGTGCATTTTTGTAATAGAAAAGCCCAACTATATTTTTACCTTGAACAGGTGCAAACTCAACACCTGCCGCGTGACCTACATCTATACATTCCTTCATACAACGGATTGCAACCTTTTTGCCCTCTTTATCTTCAGATACGTCACCAAAAACGCCACCAACAACTGTGCCGAGACCTGAGAAGGTTGCATTAATAAGGAGCTTTGACCAGCGCGCACCCATAAGATTTTCTTCCTCGTGTACAGGACACATAAGCTCAAGAAGATCTTTTACCATTTTGAATTGTGCATCTGTAATGCCTTCCATTTTGCCCATATGGAATGAGAGACTGTCTTTATCACTTGTAAGCTCGCAAACACCGGGTTCAATTAAAGCTGCACCCCATTCAACTGCACAGCCCATAGTATGATTTGCACCGATTATTTCTGCAATACCGGGCTCAGGAATACCGTTCTGAAGTGTTACAATAACACCGTCATCTGAAAGAAAATCCTTAAGCATTGTAACAACATCTCTATTAAAAAGCTGTTTTGTAAGAAGAACAATTACATCGTACTTACCTGTCATCTGATCAGGAGTAATTGCGGTAACAGGAACAGTCATATCAACTGTGCCTATAATGTGTGCACCTTTTTCATTAAGAATTTCAACGTGCGCCTTGTTTCTGTTGATAAGGTCAACCTGACCACCATTCTGCATAATAAATGCACCAAGCACAGTACCTAAAGAGCCTGCACCGTAAATTGCATATCTGCCCATAATTTGCACCTCTTATAAAGATTGATAAATTTATAACATTATTATACACACACTAAAACAATAAGTCAAATATAATATTTATACACTTCCTTGAATTATAATTTTAAAATAGCACTTGATTTTTCAGGTCTCATTGGTTATAATAACAAGGTCCGTAAAGCACGGATTAATATTTTAAATTTATTTGACTATACGGAGAGTTGTCCGAGCTGGTCGAAGGAGCACGATTGGAAATCGTGTAAACGGCCAAAACCGTTTCGAGGGTTCGAATCCCTTGCTCTCCGCCAAAAAAGAAACACCTTTTGTCTACCAGACAAAAGGTGTTTCTTTTCAACTAAATCCGTCCTTGCGGACGGGATAAATCCATCTTCGATGGATGAAATCCCTTCGTGATGAAATCCAACTTTGTTGGGAGCAGGACGGATTTAATTTCATCTGCGAAACAGATTTCATCCGAGCATCGCTCGGATTTCATCGCGCTTTGCGCGATTTCATTGAAAAGATTGCAAATGTGTGGTACAATCGGAGTAAATGAGGTGATAGTATGGCTGAAAACA
>JAZUMM010000037.1:0-5680 GCA_045603625.1 Acutalibacteraceae bacterium
CTGTAGGTCTTCCGCAGAAAATTACATCTACAACAGGTCTTGACGCTCTTACACACGCAGTTGAAGCATACATAGGCGGTAGCAACACAAAGCAGACATTTGAAGATGCACGCATTGCAACAAAGCTTATTTTTGAAAACATTGAAAAGGTTTATGCAAACGGTAAAGACGTTGAAGCACGCGAAAATATGCTTGTTGGCTCATTCCACGCAGGTCTTGCCTTTACAAGAGCATACGTTGGCTACGTTCACGCCATTGCTCACAACTTAGGCGGTATGTACGGCATTCCTCACGGTCTTGCAAACGCAGTTATTCTTCCTTACGTGCTTGATTACTTTGGTGAAACTGCTTACAAACGCCTTGCAGAGCTCAGTGACATTGCAGGTACATCAGGCCCTGCACAAAGCGACAGAGAAAAAGCAAAACGCTTTATTGCTGCAATCCGCGAATTAAACGCAAAAATGAACATTCCAACAGGCTTCGAGCAAATTAAGGATGAAGATATTCCACTTATTGCTGAACGTGCCCTTAAAGAAGGTAACCCTCTCTACCCTGTTCCGAAAATTATGGATAAGGCAGATTGCGAAGCACTTATTAAAAGCCTTAAATTAGTTAAATAATTATTTTTATTCTGTATAATCTGACACAAAAAACACCGCAGGACTCATAACAGTTCTGCGGTGTTTCTATTTTATTAAGCTTTTAAGAAAGTGATTTGTTTACAACAGCCTGATAATCGGTAACGCTCAGACCTGCACGCGAGTCAAGGTAAGAGGCGGCAATGTGATAATCGCCCTCCAGCTCCACAAATCCGTTTGTTGCATCACCAACAAGGGAAACGTCTAAAACGTTAACATATCCGTCGCCGTTAACGTCACCCAACATTATTACGTTATATGTAAAGCTTGAGCCGTCATCCATAAGCAAATCAATGGCTGTGCCTGTGCCGTAGGATTCAATATCACCGTATTTATAAGACGGAGTTATTGTGTAATCACCATCAATTTTAAGGTTGTTTATAAAATCCTGTGAGCTTAAGCTTTCAGTCCAAATTTCCTGTATAGCATAATCGATGGTAGTCCGTGAGCTTGTTGACTTCATTAAAATCGGTAAATTAATAATTGTTGTGCTTGTTATATTAACAACGTTGCCATTTTCTGAGCTTTCTGCAATACAATAATAATATTTGAACTTGCCGATACCTGTACCGAGTTTGTTAATATACAAGGGCTGCTCATCCTGTAAAAGAATTACAGAGTCAGATTTATCTGCATTATTGCAACCGTACCATTTGTAACGAAGGTTAAATCCTCTGGCTTCAAAATATAATGATGTTTCTTCTGTAATATAGGGTTGAACATCTGTAACAATTGTATTTTTTTCGTTTAACTCCTTATATCTTACGTTGTTATTTATACAGTAATCTGCAAGGTACGTGCCCGGACGCGTAACAACAGTTGAAAAGGTTGACTTAGTAAGCTTACAATCAGTTACGTTACTGCCAACAAATACCTCAAAGCCGTTACCCTCAGGCACACCGTAAAGATACTGAACGTTTTCAAGGTACAAAAGAGGTATCTGAACACCTGCAAAGCCATTTTCTTCAACACGTATAATATCCCTGTCATAAAAAACGTCTGCCGAGGTTAAGGTGTTACCCATAGAATAACTGCCAATTACAGAAAATCTTATGGAATTATTAAGCAAATTCAGATTAACGCAATTGTAAAATGCTCTGTACCCCAGCTCAACAGGAGTATTACCGTTATTAACGGTTTTAAGAACAGAACATCCCTCAAAAGCGCTCTCGCCTATTTTCTGTACCGAGCCTAATGTAACTGTATTTAATTTTAAATCATTTAAAAACGCATTTTTACCAACCTCTTTTAAAGATGTGGCACTGAAGCTCTCCAAGGATGACATATTCAAAAATGCATTTTCGGGAGCATATTCAATAGAATTAAGGCTCAGCTTTTTTATAGATGTAAAATCCTGGAAGGTATCTGACTGAATTTCGGTAACAGAGTCAAGGTTAAGCTCGCTGAGTACAGGAAAATCTGAAAAGCTGAAATTTTCAATACTTTCAAGACTTGGTAAATTAAGAACAGAGATTTTTTCTGCAGAAGAACCGAAAATATCACAATCTATTTTTTTAAGATTAACAAGGGAAAGCTCCTTAAAGGCTATACCGTTAAAGGCATTCAAGCCGATTTCTTCGGCATAAAAAACAGTAGTAGTATCTGAAAACCACATACAATGTTCAAAAGCACCTTCACCAATGGTTTTTACACCCGGTAAATTAACCTTATTCAAACCAAAGCCTGTTTTGCGAGCAAAGCAGTAATCAGGAACGTTTTCAAGCTTTGCAGCTGAAAAATAAACTACACTTGGAAACATATCGTAAATACTGAATGTATCCGGCAGAGTAACAATATTATCAAGACCAACATTGTTTGCAACTGAAAATTTTAAATGCTCTATATCGGAAATAGAATTGATACCGATATATAAATCCATAACACTTTTCATACCGTTAAAGGTATCGTAGGTTATATCTGACAATTCTCTACAATATAAATAATGGACACCCGAATTACTAAATACATTGTTGCCTGCAGACGTAAGCGACGGAAGCTTTAAGATATTAAGAGAAGTACAACCGTAAAAGGTATTATCGCCGATAGCTGTTACGTTATTAAGGGAACATTCTGTAAGGCTTGTGCAACCGCTGAATAAACCGGCAGGCAAAGACGTAATTTTGTTTGCAGTAAAGGAGGTTACCTTGGGATAGCAGGCACTCATACCGTTTTCCGGGAAAATAATTTCTGTGGCATTTTCAAAATTCAAGGAAATTTCATTTTCAAGATATGAAAAATATGAAAAATCAACCTTTTTTAAGCCACCGAGAGAAATCAGCAAAACATTGTTACAATCGTAAAAGGATGTTGAGGTAAGATTCTTTAACGTATCGCTTACTATACTGTTAATGCCTGAAGAAGCAAAGCTGTAATCCTTAACGGTAGTAAGAGCAGGAAAGCTGAAGCTTTCTAAAGCAGTACAGCCCTTAAAGCTGTTTACTCCTACTTCTTTCACCTGTGAAAAATCATAATTATTTAAAACAGTACATCCTTCAAAGAAATAATCAGGCACCGATTTAAAATCAGGTGCATAAACGTCTGTTAATTTATCGCAATTTTTAAATACGCCTACGCCGTCTATTACATAGTTATTAATAATGACAGATATTATATTATCGCAATTACTGAAGGCGTAGTCACCAATTACCTGTGCATAGCCAAGGGTGATGCTTGAAACGCCTGAGGACTCAAAAGCGTTACTTTCAATTGTATTTATAAACGGAGCGTTAAATTCCTTAAGTGCAGTTGTGTTTAAAAATGCACCTTCACCAACAAATTCAACCTCTGAAAAATCAAATTCCTGTAAGCTGCTGCAGTTTTTAAATGTAAAATCCTCAACACGCTTCAGCTTACCAATAGTTAAATCACTTAATTTTTTACAATCAGAAAATGCACCGCTTCCCACAAGGCTTACATTAGGTGCAGAAACCTTTGAAAGATTTTCACAACCGCTTAAGGCTCCTTCACCGATTTCGGTAACACTTGTGCAAAGTGTAAGGCTTGTAATATTTTTATTATCCTTAAATGCATTTGCACCGATTTTATAAACATTTTCACCATCAATAGATACAGGGATATTCACAGAGCTTGAGGTACCGTTATATGAAACAAGAATATTGTCACTTACAACGTAATCCGCTATATTACTTACATCAATTTTAGTAAAGGTCTGTGTATTTGTACTACTGTTAACCTTACCGCCCTGAACAATAAAGGCAGTAACCTTTGTGGTTTCGGTAATTACAAAAGGCTTTGTATAATGAATATAGCTTGAAGCATTATTATTTAAATAATAAAAAATATCGTATTTATCCGAGTCAAGAAGCTCAACATACATTTTACCAATAAATTCACCTGACAAGGTCACAAACTCAGGCGTTTCTGCAAAGCCGTCAATAACAAGTTTTGTTGAAGGAATAACACATTTACCTGTTATTTCACCAAAACACCATTCATAGTTTTCGCCTAATGCTGTTCTGATTTGTTCAGGTGTAAGTGTATTATCCTTAGCGAGAAGGTACGCCGCAGCAGCACAAATAAAAGGCGCCGCCATAGATGTACCTGTGCTGAGCTTAAAGGTGTTATTAATGTAAGTGCTGAGTATATTTTCACCGGGCGCTGCATAGTCACACGGTGTGCCATAGTTTGAAGTATCAAGAATATTTCTTGTATTAGAGCAGGACATTACCGTTATACACTCATCAAAGGATGCAGGCGAATAAGAGGAATATGTAAGGTCTGAACGGTTGTTACCTGCTGCAACAATAACTGCAATACCTGCATTGTATGCCTTTTTAACAGATGACCTTAATGCGTTGCTGGAACCCTTCATTGACATACTGAGGTTAATTATATCAACCTCATCCTCAATAGCGGCATCTATTGCAAGAGATATTTGCGAAACTGTACCTGAGCCGGAAGAATTAAGAGCCTTGTAGGCGTGAACAGATACGTTAGAGAGTGTATTTGAAACAATAATACCTGCAACGTGTGTACCGTGACCGCGGTCATCATTGGCAGTTCCGCTGTTATTTATAACGTCCACACCGCTGTCAACTACTCTGCCCTTTAAAAAATCGTGGTTAATTTCAACACCTGAATCAATAACGGCAATTTTAACATCATATCCGTCAGATTCCGCTTTGGCAGAAGTATAACCGAATATACCCGACTGAACAGCAGTCGGGTACCCTGCCGCACTTTCAAAAATCATTTCATTGCCGTCATCAACAACGGCTTCTGAAAGATATGCATCCTCTTCAACAAACTCAACACAGCTTAAAGCCGAATAGTATTCAATGGCTTTAAGTGTTGATTGGTGATTATCAAACTGAATAAAGTGATAATCATCATAACCGTAAATATAATCAACAGAATCAAGAGGATTAAGCACACTTGTTGACTTAACAATAAGTCGGTTTGTGAAATTCAAAGACTCTTCATTCTGTACGTTATTCTCAGAATTAAAAACAGATGCGTTTTTGCGCGAAGAAAAATCAGAAATTTCATTATAAATATTATCTGTATTCATAAAATCAACAAAATCAGCCGTAAATTCTTCAAGACTGAGTTTATCGGTTTCATTGTTAAATGCTACTGAAATAACACCTAGTGGAAGAATACCTATAAAAAGTGATATGATTATTGATAATACTTTTCGCACAAAATCGCCTCCAATCACATAGCTTATATATTTATTTTTTTAATTTATCATACGTATTAAATATAACAATACGCACAATTGATGCGGCAATAATACCGCCACCGAGAGCAATTGCAACCTCAACGGTAGAAAGAAGGAAATTACCTGCTTCAAGGTAATTTTCACTAAGAAGGTTGCTCATTGTATAATAAAGCGTCCTTCCTGGAACGAGTGCAATTATACCCGGCAAAATAAAAACAGTAGCAGGCGCTTTGACAATACGTGCAATAATCTCAGCACCAAAGGCGCAAACAAATGCAGCTACCATATTTATAATAATCACTTCTTCAATAAGGTTAGAAAGGATTATATAAGTAATGCAGGTTGCAAGACCGTCTAT
>JAZUMM010000038.1:0-11295 GCA_045603625.1 Acutalibacteraceae bacterium
TTCTAATTGTTTGATATCAACTTGGTTGCCAACAGAGAGGACAACTTGATAATCACTATCTTTAAGCGCATCTATACAGCTTTTGTAAAAGGTGGTCATATCGTTGTTCACTGTTCCCATTGAGATATAGACAAGCTTCTCTCTTGTCTTTTCAAACACATCATTTGTCGGACGAATGGATGGCCCAACAAATACATATTTATCAGAAAATGTATCAGAATATGGTTGAAACTTTTTGGATGTATAGACAATGGTATTCGTATCATTATCATTTTGAATAATATCGAGTACATTTTTTATATCATAACCATTTTTTTGTAATCGTTTGATATGCTTTTGAGCTTTTCCTGTTTGAATGAAAACTTTAAATAAATCTTTTAAACTACCCTGCATCACTTTAGCAGAATCTTTGTTAAATGCGAAAGTTGTGGTAGAAGAAACAAACGGAATATTAAGTTTCTTCGCTATCAATTTTCCCCATAGTGCCATAGAATCTGCTACGATACAGTCCGGATTCCACTGTTTTATCTGCTCCAAAAGTGCAACATCCATTGCAAGCGTTGAATTCACTAAAACTTCTATTGCAAAAGACATATCTTCTGCAATTCGTTTTCCATCTGCCGGAGTCAGCTTTTGTTCAAAATCATACTCATCACACGAAACGTACTCCGCACCTGTGGACTCTATCTTTACTCTCATACATTCATAAGAATAATATCTTACCTTATGACCCTGATGAACAAGTTCTTTTACAACCTCTAAAGTTGGATTTATATGACCATGTGCCGGAATACAGAAGAATGCTATCTTACTCATATTGTTCGCCTTCTTTCTTTACTTCGTTTATTATACTTAAAAAATCTGATTCCTTGATTAGTGCTATCCCTTGATATTCATCCCCAAGAACAATAAATCTATCTCCACTCTGAACCCGGAAAATCTTCCTTGCTTTGTACGGTATCACAATCTGCCCTTTATCTCCAACGGTCACTACACCAAATACATGTTTACCCTTTGGGGGCACACTAAGCCCCATTTCATCTTTCGTATAATTCACTAAATCATCAAGTGTTACATTATAAAGCTCTGCCAGCAACACACATTTTTCTATATCCGGCATGGTTTCTCCACTTTCCCATTTTGCAAGTGCTTGCCTACTAACACCTACTCGCTCAGATACTTCTTCTTGTGTCAACTGATGCAATTTTCTTAAAGAATACAAGTTGTCACTAATCATATCTTTCCCACCTTTGTTATCTTTTGTTACATTATATCTGTATCTGTTATGTTTTACAATCAACCAAACTTACCATTTTACAGGAATAATGTTATATTTTGTTGCTTTAGAAAACATTTATTCATAACACTATCAAAGGAGAGATTCCTAAATTCAGTTTGAACTTGAGAATCTCCCCTTTGTTTTTTCAAAAGTCCTATTTACTCAACGCCCTAAAAAGTAGTTTCTAAACTCAACTCCACCCACAAGCAAACTACAAAACTACTATCAAAAGCAACTAAAAAAGGATTCCATGAGTTCCCAAATAATGAAACTTCACACAGAATCCCTTGATTTCAACACTTTTCAGTTGTTTATTTGTCTTTTCTTGACAACAGACAGACAGTCTCCACATGATTTGTAAAAGGGAACATATCAACAGGTTGAATCTTTTTTACCTTATAGCCATTTTTTATAAGATAAAACAAATCTCTTTGCTGTGTTTCCGGGTTACAAGAAATATAAACTATTTTTTCAGGTGAGAGATAAACTGCCGATGATAAAAACCTTTTATCACTACCGGCTCTTGGCGGGTCCATAAAAAGAACATCACATTTTTCACCGGCTTCTTTCATACCAAGCATAAATTCACCTGCATCGGCACAAAAGAATTTTATATTTTTTACACCGTTTATTTTTGCATTAACCTTAGCATCGCGAACTGCATCCGCATTAAGCTCACAGCCTATGACCTCGCCTGCTTTATCTGATGCCACAATACCTATTGTTCCTGTTCCGCAGTATGCATCTATTACCCTTTCGGTACCCTTAAGGTCTGCAAACTCCACTGCTTTTCCATAAAGAATTTCTGTTTGAACAGGATTAATCTGGTAAAAGGATTTTGCAGAAATTCTGAACCTTTTACCACAAAGAACGTCTTCAATATAGCCTTTGCCGAAAAGAACAATTTCTTTATCACCAAGAACCATACTTGTAAACTTATTGTTTATATTCTGTATTATTGTTGTAATTTCGGGATGAATGTTTAAAAGCTCTTTTATAAAATCATTTTTAGACGGAAAAACAGAGGTACCCGTAACAAGCACCACCATTATTTCGTTTGTTGAAAAACCTCGTTTTACAAGCACGTGACGAAGAAAGCCCTTTGAATTTTTCTCATCGTAAACGGTAAGCTTAAAGCTTTTTACAAGCTTACGTATTGTAATAATAATTTCATCTGCCTTTTCATCTTCAATAAGACAAGAATCAGTTTTAACAATATTATGTGTGCTTGACTGGTAAACACCCGATATAATTTCACCGCCACGCGTTCTGCCGAAAGCTGCCTGAACCTTATTGCGGTAATGAAAAGGCTTTTGCATTCCGATTATGGATGCAACCTTGTGAAAGGAGCCAAGAAGCTTCACAACCCTTGCCTGCTTATACTTAAGCTGTTCCTCGTAAGTTAAATTCATTAGCTGACAACCGCCGCATTTACGCGAAACAGGGCAAATTCTCACACCGTCTTTTTTTAATTTATCATGAGACATTTTAATTTTCCTTTTTTGCTAAATTGTTAGTATTCATACTGTCTTTATATACAACAAATCTGCAGAATAAAAACTCTGTTACCATATTCGTTGCCATAGTACAAGCAAGAACAATATACTCTGCAAATTCCCATGATGTGGAGCGCATTACCAACTCACCTATTATTGTTGAAACAGGTGTGAAAACACAGTAAAAACCTAATATTTTAAGCATAGCAACAGGTACGTTTGTTGCAGATTTGAAAGTAAATTTACGGTTAAATGTAAAATTCCATATAACAGATAAAAGAAGTGCAAAAAGGTAGCACACACCGTATTCTGCACTAAGAATCTTTGTAACGGCTTCGTTCTGAATATTTATATTCGGAACAACAAGCTCATTAAGAATTGTAAAGGTTGCAACCTGAATTATGCCTGCAGATGCAGAAAAAAGAGCAAATTTTATCGCCTGAAGAGCATTATCCTTTTTAGTCATTTCTGCCATAAAAACACCCCTATTTATTTTATACGTAAATTTTACCACAGTAAAACCGATAATACAATAAAAAAAGCAGAAAACAGGTCACATGAACCTGCTTTCCGTTTTATACGAACCAAAAATTTTAATTCAATTCCAGCTCGCCCGTTTTTATCTGTGTTGATTTATCAAATGAAAATAAAGCCTTACCTTGATAAGAATAGCCTACAATAACATCATCTATATACGTCACACGTGTAAAAGAATCTGAATATTTATATTCGCTGACAAATTCTTTATAATCACCCTCGTTAACAAGCTTCTTTGTTTGTTCATCAACTCTTACACTTAATATGCCCAACGTTACAACATAATCAGAGGTATTCCCGTAATCCTGCTTACCGTAAGGAATATACATAGTTTTTTCTGCACTGTTCCAACAAAAAGCTTTATGCGTATCGTAACACGGTGATGAAACGTAAATGTATCTGTTACGTGCATTTAAACCGTTAATTACAAGCTTATCTGTCTCAATTGGATTTGTCGGGTCAGAAACATCAAACAAAGAAACCTTCAGACCGTTATTTGTTCCGCTTTCTGTTCCGTCCGGTCCGACACCGACAAGAAGATTTTCACCAACAGGATGAAGATACGAAGAAAAGCCTGTAATTTTCAATTCCCCTTTAAGCTCAGGCTTCTGAGGATTTGAAAAATCTATAACAAACAAAGGGTCTGTTTGCATAAAGGTAACAACATAGCCGGTATTTCCGCTAAAGCGAACAGATCTTATTGATTCGCCTTTGCCGAGACCTGTTAATTCACCTACTGTTTCAAGGCTTTCGCTATCAATGACGTAAACCTGATTTTCAAGTGAATCACCCCATGAGCCTGTTGTGGTCGCAATGCGCAAATTACCGTTATATTCATCCATACTGAACTGATTGAGTGCAGTACCTTTAACGCTACAGCTACCGAGATAAATTATTTTGTTATCTTTAATGCTGAATTTTAAAATATTTGTTTTAGGCTCAGTAATGCCAAAAACATCTTTGGCAATATTTATATTTTCATATTTTGTGCTTGTAACGTAAAGTGTTTCGGTTGTGCAGTAAACGTTACTTCCTCCACCAAGAACGGCCTTTGTCTGAAGGCTTGAGCTATCATTAACCTCCATAGTAGATGCCACAAGGTATGACGTATCATTAATTTCATTCATAATGCATACGCAATCACAAGGAATTTTTTGAAAATCTGTTCCGTTAACTGCAGTTTCAGGTACACAGGATTCCTTGATTATTTCATCATCTTTTCCTATATTCACATAATATTCAGATAAAATTACAAGTCTGTCACCAATAAGCCTTGAGGAAACATAACTGCCATCCTGATAAACCTTCCATAGCTCTTTTACGTTTTCCTTCACGGTTATATCAAAGCACACCACCATTGTAGTTGTACTGTAACCGTACCAATAACCGTTTTTGTTGTTTTCATCCGGTATATTACACTCTACAAAAGCTATAAGCTTATTACCTGAAACGTACATTTCCGTTAAACTCATACCTGAAACGTTTTTTAAATCGGTAGTTATAGATACAGTATTGATTTTTGTAAGCCTGCCGTCTTTTTCAGGCTTTACAATATCAACTTCACACTCATATTTAAAGGCTCCATCTTCTTTTTGAGCTTGTGAATATTCCGCATAAGGAGACGTGGTTTCTGATAAATATGCCCCTGCACGTAATTTGGCAGGCTTTGAAACATAAATATATTGACCGTCGTTTTTTATTATGTCTGCTTCGCTTACACCCTCTACCTGTTCATTTGTTACACCAAATTCAACCTCTGATTCCTCTGTGATATAACTGCCCGCACCTGAATTTACAGACGGTGTTGTAACACCCGGACTTCCCTCCATATTGGCACCGCTATCTTCTATAAAATAATCTCCCTTTGAGCCAAACATATCAACTAAATAATTATACTTATTTGCCTTTTTGTAAAGCGCTGCATATTTAAGAAAAATTTCTTCTATCTGGGTGTAATCCTGCGCTACCTCTATCTTAGGAGGTAAAAGTCTGCTAGGTGTTACGGACTTCTCCCAGGGCTTTGTAACAAGCACGGATGTAACAACAATAGCAAATGACGCAGCAAGTGCAACAAAGCCTATCCATTTCTTTTTTGATTTTTTCGGCTTTTCTGTTTTTTTATTTATTAATTCGGGATTATTTAAAAGCTCTTCAACATTTTCTGCAGATAAGCTTTCGGGTAAAATAATATTCTCTTGTTTTTGTAATTTTTCATTAAGTGTACTAAGCTCTTCTTCACTAAATACTTCTTTATTTAATTCATTATTCATAACTCTGCTCCTTTCACGAAAGTAGAACCTTGAGCTTTTCAAGTGCACGCTTTTGCCTTGAACGCACCGTACCCGGTTCCATATTGTAAATCTCTGCAATTTCGTAGCTTTTGAATCCACCTATTATTGAGAGCACTATTATTTGAGCATCAGGCGGAGTGAGAGATGAAAGTGCTTCTTTTAACTGCAAGCCTGTAAAATCCTCCTGAATTTTATCATCTGAAAGAAAATCGTATTCTTCTATGGGTAAAACATCAGGAAGCTTATTGCGCTTCATAAGATTTGTTTTGCATCTGTTTGATAAAATCTTAAAAAGCCAGATTTTAAATGACGCGTCTTCTTTTAAATTATGTATACTCTTCCACGCAGAAAGCAATGCTTCCTGCACCGCATCCTCCGCATCATCTTTATTTCCCATCATATAAACCGCAAGACGGTACATATCCGTTGCATATTGAGAATAAAGCTGTGAAAATGCGTGGCAATCCCCTGTTTTTGCGCACTCAACCAGAGAATTAAGTTCAACTTCCATATGGATACCTCCTTATGAGGATTTTTTTGCTCTCATATATAAAGAGTTATGTTATTCGCTTTTTGTTGCATTATTTTTAAAAAAAGCAAATATTTTTACTTTCAAAACCATTATGACATTAATATATATTGTTTTTGTGAACAGAAAATAAATATTTATATAATTGTATTATAAATTATTTGCAAAGTACAATTGTATGTGTTAAAATGTATTTTGTATATTTATATTTCAATCTTACTGAAAGGACAGATACAAAAAATGTCTTTATTCAAAAAACTTTTTGGCGATTATTCTACAAAAGAAATTAAAAGAATAACCGCAACAAAAAACAAGGTTCTTGATTATGATGAGGAGTATTCAAAGCTCTCAGATGCGGAGCTTCAGGCTAAAACTCCTGAATTCAAAGAAAGGCTTCAGAACGGTGAAACTCTTGACGACATTTTACCGGAGGCATTTGCGGCTTGCCGTGAAGCAGCATGGCGTGTACTTGGCATGAAGCACTATCCCGTTCAGATTCTTGGCGGTATTATTCTTCACCAAGGCAGAATTGCAGAAATGAAAACAGGTGAAGGTAAAACACTTGTTGCTACTCTTCCCGCTTACCTTAACGCTCTTTCGGGCAAAGGTGTTCACATTGTTACTGTAAACGACTATCTTGCAAAGCGTGACTCTGAATGGATGGGCAAAATTTACCGTTTCATGGGTCTTAAGGTAGGTCTTATTATTCACGAAAAAACAAATACCGAAAGAAAAGAAGCATATAATGCAGACATTACCTTCGGTACAAATAACGAAATGGGCTTTGACTATCTTCGTGATAATATGGTTATGTATGCAAACCAACGTGTACAAAGAGGTCATAACTTTGCTATCGTTGATGAGGTTGACTCAATCCTTATTGATGAAGCAAGAACACCTCTTATTATTTCAGGTATAGGTGAAGCATCAACAGACCTTTATCGCCTTGTAAATGATTTTGTACGTCGTCTTAAAATGGTTAAGGTCAAAGAGCTTGATACAAAATTCAATGCAGAAGATTTTGTTGATGAAGAGGGCGGCGACTATCTTGTAGACGAAAAAGCAAAAAGTGCTACCCTTACAAAAACAGGTATTCAAAAAGCTGAAGCTGCTTTTAAAATCGAAAATCTTATGGATGCCGAAAACCTTACGCTTCAGCACCACATCAACCAAGCTCTTAAAGCACACGGCACAATGACAAGAGACGTTGACTACGTTGTAAAAGACGGTCAGGTGCTTATTGTTGATGAGTTTACAGGCCGTATTATGCTTGGCAGACGTTACAGCGACGGACTTCATCAGGCTATTGAAGCAAAAGAAGGCGTAAAGGTTGAGCACGAAAGCAAAACTCTTGCAACAATTACATTCCAGAACTATTTCCGTCTTTACAAAAAGCTTTCAGGTATGACAGGTACTGCTATGACCGAAAGCCAGGAATTCCAGGAAATTTACAGTCTTGACGTTGTTGAAATACCAACAAACAAGCCTCTCGCACGTAAAGATAATAACGACGTTCTTTATAAAACAGAGGAAGCAAAATTCAATGCTATTGTTGATGTTATTTCAGAATGTCACGAAAAAGGTCAGCCTGTACTTGTTGGTACAGTTAACATTGAAAAGAGCGAAAAGCTTTCAAAATTCTTAAAGAAAAAAGGCATAAAGCACGAAGTTCTTAATGCCAAATATCACGAAAAAGAAGCTGAAATTGTTGCACAGGCAGGTAAATTCGGTGCAGTTACAATTGCAACAAATATGGCAGGTCGTGGTACCGATATTATTTTAGGCGGTAACCCTGAGTTCATGGCAAAAAACCAGATGAAAAAGATGGAATTTGACGATGAGCTTATTGCAGAGGCAACAGGCTATGCTGAAACTGATAACGAAGACATTATAAATGCACGTAATACTTTCCGCGAGCTTGAAGCAGAATTCAAAAAAGAAACAAGTGTAGAAGCAGAAAAGGTACGCGAGGCAGGCGGTCTTTACATTATCGGTACAGAGCGCCACGAATCAAGACGTATTGATAACCAGTTACGTGGCCGTGCAGGTCGTCAGGGTGACCCGGGTGAAAGCCGTTTCTTCCTTTCTGCAGAAGATGATCTTCTTCGTCTTTTTGCAGGTGACCGTTTCTATATGACACTTGATGCCTTCAAGAGCGTTGGCGATATGCCTATTGAAGCAAAGCTTTTCTCATCATCCATTGAAAGTGCTCAGAGAAAGGTTGAAGGCAATAACTTTGCAATACGCCGTAACGTTCTTAAATACGACGACGTTATGAACAAGCAACGTGAGGTTATTTACGGTCAACGTAATCAGGTGCTTGACGGTGAAGATTTAAGCGCACTTATTCAGAAAATGATTGTTGATACAATTTCAGAATACGTTGATTTCTATTGTCCCGAAAAGGTTTCAACAGATGAGTGGAATAAAGCAGGTCTCCTTGCAAAATACTCATGGCTTATTACAGAGGATGATATTAAAGACCTTACAAAAACAGAGGACGTTGCAGAGGTTCTTCTTAATAAAGCACAAGAAATTTACGACAATCGTAAAGAAGAATTCGGCGAAGAAGCAATCAAAGAAATTGAACGTGTAGGTCTCCTCAGAAACGTTGACCTTCGTTGGATGGACCACATTGATGCAATGGACCAGTTAAAACGCAGTATGAACCTTATGGGCTACGGTCAGAAGGACCCTGTAATTGTTTTCCGCGACCAAGGTCTTGATATGTTTGAGGAAATGACAAACAATATCCGTGAAGGTACTGTTGATTTTGTTCTTCAATCAAGAATCCGTAAAGAGGAGCCTGTTGAAAGAAAAGCAACAGTAAAAATCACATCCACATCAGGTTCAAGCGACGGAACATTGAAAAAAGAACCTAAAAAAGCAGACAAAAAACCGGGCAGAAATGACCCTTGTCCATGCGGCAGCGGTAAAAAATACAAAAAATGCTGCGGTATGAATGAATAATATTTACACAACAAAAAGAGCAAGTTCATTTTGAACTTGCTCTTTTTTACTTGCTTAACTATTTGATTTTACTTCTTTTTCTTAGGCTTATTCGGTTTTTTATCACTATCTGATTTGCGTATAAATCTTACAATACCAAGGAGAATAATAATAATTAACACACTAATAAGCAAAACATCTTCCAAAATTCCTATTTTACCTGTTTGCTCAGGCTCAACAATTTTTAAAGAATCAAAAGTTTTATCTAATTTATTTATATCCTTTTCACTTTTCGGGGTGAAAACAAAAGTATATTTTTGTTTTTGACCTGCAAATTGGTACATTTTTTTAAATACCACAAGTGATTTGCCATCTTCTTCCACAGTAATTTTAAATACAATCACAAGTGCTGTTTTTCCACTGGGATGTTCAACTTTTTCAGCAGAAACAAGTTCAAATTCACCTTTTCTGCCTATTACGGCAATTGCACCCGTAGCCTCCTGCTCAACCAACGCTGCATATTCCTGAACATCTTTTTTGGTCATATCCTTAACAGAAAATTTATACTCTGTATTATCCTCGTAACTGATTTCGAAGGTTGAACCATCTTCAGCCTCAAATGTATCCAAGGAAATCTGTTGATAACCTTCAGGAATATCCATTGTATACTCCACGCCGTCAAAGAAAACAGCACCGGTGCTTATGCATAAGCTGCAACTTAAAGCCAATATTAAAAATACACTTAATATTTTTTTCATAAAAACACTACCTAAAATTATTGCACCTCGGTTTCCCTTGGTGCAATATTAATTATTTATTCTCTTCCTCTTCGGTTTCTTCTTCAATAACCGGAGTAATTTCTACCTTGATTTTTTCAATTCTTCTGTCTTCAACACTTAAAACGGTGAACTTAACGTTTTCAAACACAACCTCGTTCATTTCACCATCTTTAGGAATACATTGAAGCTCATCCATTATAAAGCCTGCAAGAGTTTCGTAATCGCCATCAGGAAGCTCCTTACCGATAAGCTCATCAATCTCTTCAATATCAATAGTGCCGTCAACAGTAAAGGTATTGTCGTCAATCTTTGAGATTTCATCATCCTCTTGGTCATATTCATCCTGAATATCACCCATAATCGCTTCAACAATATCTTCAAGCGTTACAATACCGGCTGTACCGCCATATTCATCAACAACAACTGCCATCTGAATCTTTTTAAGGCTCATTTCCTTAAAAAGCTCACCGCAGGATTTTGTTTCAGGAATAAAATACGGCTCACGCATAATATTTTTCAAGGTACCCTTTGCTTTAACTTCCTTACCTACATATTTAAGCAAGTCTTTAACGTAAACAATACCAACAATATTATCAATATCTTCATCATAAAGAGGGATACGTGATCTGCCGTTTTCAATTGCAAGTGACATAAACTCTTCAAGAGTTGTATCATTAACATCTGCAGCAACAACATCTGTACGGTGAGTCATTACGTCGCCCGCGTCAATATCGTCAAACTCAAAAATGTTATTTATCATTTCCTTCTGAGCATCTTCAATAACGCCTTTTTCACCGCCGACATCAACCATCATACGAATTTCTTCTTCTGTAACGGTTGCTTCATCTGCATTAGGATCAAAGCCAAAAAGACGAACAATTGCATTTGTAGATAATGAAAGAAATTTAACAAAAGGTGCTGTGATTTTTGATATAACCAATAATGGCTTAACTACCGCAAAAGCTACCTTTTCTGATGCCTGCATACCGATTTTTTTAGGAGCAAGCTCACCAAGAACAAGGGAAAAATATGATGTAATTAATGTAATTACAACAACTGAAACACCTGCAATAACACTATCAGGTATATTAGGTAATTTGCCGGAAATTGCATTTGTAAGAATTGTGGCAAAGGATGTTGATGCAGATGCTGATGATAAGAAACCTGCAAGAGTAACGCCTATCTGAATTGTTGAAAGAAAGCGCGTTGAATTACTTGTAAGCTTCAAAACCATTTTTGCTTTTTTGTGACCTTCTTCTGCCATACGCTCAATTTTTGTATCATTAAGTGAAATAATTGCAATTTCGCTCATTGCAAAAAAGGCGTTAATTAAAATAAGCACCAGAAGAAGCAAAATTTTGAAAACTAATCCGTCCGTTGCAGATGCAGTATCTGCAAGGTTTAACAATTGGGCCAAAATAAAATTAGGTCCCGG